>JBAVGD010000313.1:0-6409 GCA_049684635.1 Solirubrobacterales bacterium
GGGGAGGACGTTGTCGACCTTCCCCATGTAGATGTTGCCGACGATGGAACGGCGGCCGCGACGCTCGACGTAGAGCTCCGCAACTTTGAATTTGCCGCCTTTCGTCTTCGACTCGAGGACGGCAACGCGTGTCTCGCCGCGATCGGCGGACACCAGAATTGTTTTCTTCATTCGATTTAGCTCAGTTCAGATAGGTACGCAGCCCGGTGCATTCAACCGTTCACCAGGCGAACCTGCCCTTCTGGCTGAGTCGCGCTTGCATGTGGATGCTCTGAAGCACTCCGATCGCGAGGAGCGTCGCGAGCACGGAGGATCCTCCGTAGCTCAGCAGCGGCAAGGGAATCCCGGTGATCGGCATGATCCCGAGATTCATCCCCACGTTGACGAAGACTTGAAAGAGAAGCATGGCGGCAATTCCACCCGCCACGAGAGTCCCGTACAAGTTCTTCGAGAGCGTCACAATCCGCAGCGCCCGCCAGATCAGCAGGGCGTAAAGGGACAGGACTAGGGCGGCTCCCATGAATCCGTAGCGCTCACCGATCACCGCGAAGATGAAGTCGGTGTGCCGCTCAGGGACGAAGTCGAGCCGCGTTTGGGTTGCCCGATCGCCGCGCCCGGTGGTCTCACCGGAGCCGATGGCGATCCTGGCCTGATTTTGCTGGTAGCCACCGTCGGCGGGATCCTGGCTCGGGTGCAGGAACGAGGTAAGTCTCTGCTCCTGGTAGCCCTTCAGGATCGGCGTCCCCATGGCTGGTGCCACCACGAGGACAAATACCACCATCGCGACGATGGCCGCGCCGATTGCCGCGAAATGCGTCCAGGGGACGCCTCCCACGTACATCACGGCGAGGGTGATGACCACGTACACCAAAGCGGTGCCGAGATCGGGCTGCAGGAAAACGAGCGCAGCCGGGGCGAAGCCCAGACAGAGGTAGCGCACAGTGCGCTGCCGCGCCGAGCCCCGCCGGGCGCCATCCAGGACAAAACCGGCAAGCACAAGCACCAAGAGAAGCTTGCCGAGCTCAGATGGCTGAAAGCTGAAGAAGGGAAGTTCGAAAGCGCGCCGGGAGCCGCGTGCCGCGACGCCAAACACGAAAACGAGGGCGACGCTGACGCAGAGAAAGGTGTAGACGCCGACCCGAAGCTCGCGGAACCGCGAGTAATCGATGCGAGCCAGCAGGTACATGCCGACCACGCCGACGATCGCGTAGATCGCCTGGCGATCGACGTAGTAGTGCGGGCTGCCAGGCACGTCGTGCAGGGTCGCCTGGTCAAGCGTGAACAGCCCGAACGCGGCCAGCGCGACGGCGGCGATGCCCAACTGGGCATCGAGATACGGGAGGCCGAGACGCTCCGCGATCCCAGGGCGAACGGCAAACGGCTCAGGGCGAGCCTGACGGCTACGCGTCGCGTACATCAACCGGGGCTCCCCCCGTTGGGGCCCGCCGGGCCGGAGCTGCGCTTGTGGAAATACGCTTCCAGGATCTGAAGGGCCGCGGGGGCCGCTGATTCAACCCCAAAGCCACCTTGCTCGATGGTCACCGCCGTCACGATACGGGGATTCGGATACGGAGCGAGGACGATGTACCAGGACTGGTCGGGATTGGGCGGTCGCTGGGCAGTTCCGGTCTTTCCCGCCACGGGCACGGGGAAACCGCCGAACACCGCGAAGGAGGTGCCGCCGGAGGCCTGCGCTGCCTCGTGCAGGCCTTCCAGGATCGCAGCGCGGTATTCAGGGTTGACATGAACATGGCGACGGGCAGGCGGCTCGAATTCGCGCAGCACACGACCGGCCGAATCGTCGATCTGAAGGCCAACATGCGGTGTGACAACGGTCCCGCCGTTTGCCACGGTCGCGTACGCGACCGCCATCTGCAGTGGATTGGTCTGCAGATCCCCCTGCCCGGTCGCGAGCTGGATGTTATCGCCGACAGACCAGGGGCGTTCGGTTTCGCCGCGCCGGTAGAGCCGGTTGCGCCACCGCTGGCTGGGCAGAAGGCCTTCAGCCGCCCCGGGCAGGTCGATCCCGGTCGGACGGCCGATCCCAAGCATGTGAGCCCAGTGCTGCAGATCGCCCGTGTTCCACATTTTCATCCCGAGCGTGTAGAAGAAGACGTCGGAGGAGACCTGTAGGGCGGGGACCAGGGTCAGCGTGCCATAGGACGCGCCGCCGGCGTTCTGGAATGGCTCGCCCCCGACGTTGATGGATCCCCCGTCGTAGATCTGGGTGCCGGTCGTGATCACCCCGCTGTTGAGCGCCGCCATAGCGGTGATGAGCTTGAACGTGGATCCGGTGGGATAGAGGCCGGCGATGGCGCGGTCGGTGAGCGGCGCCGCGATCGGGTCCCGGTAGAGGGCGTTGACCTGCGTCTGGGTCAGGGGATGGGTCAAGACGGATGGGTCATAGGTCGGGAAGGAACCGAGCCCAAGGATTTCGCCGGTGTGCACATTCATCGTGATGAACCCGCCGGGGAGCCCGCGCGCCGCAAGGGCCGCTTCTCCCGCGGCCTGCACGTCCGCATCGATCGAGAGCTTCAGGTTCTCCCCCGGAACCGGCGGTTCGGAGACGAGGAGCCCACGCCCGGTTGGCTCGCCCATCGCGTCAACCTGAATCCGGGTGACTCCGGGCTTTCCACGCAGGTAGCGGTCGTAGGTGTCCTCGACCCCTTCCTGCCCGATCTCGTCACCTGGCTGAAGGCCCCGGTAGCGCGGTTCCTTCAACTGCTTTTCGCTGATCTCGTTGACGTTGCCGAGAATGTGGGCGGCAAGCGATCCCTGCGGATAGTTCCGGACGAAGACCCGCTGGACCTCGATCCCGGGGAAGCGGTCCTGATTTTCTCGCAGGTAGTAGACGAGGTAGTGGCCGACATCGCGACGCAGCGTGACGGGGGCGCTGGGCGCCAGTTTCAGCTGTTCGTGCATCTGCCTGCGCACCCGGTGCAGCGAGCTGTGGGTCAGTTCGCCAAGCTGCGCCAGCTCGGCGCGTCGCTTCGCCAGGTTCAGCGGCAACTTGCGCGGGTTGACCTGCAGAGCAAGGCTGGTCCGGTTGTCGACGAGCACCTTTCCGCTGCGATCCAGCACTTCGCCGCGGGGAGCGCTGATTCGAAACTCGCGGGTGCGGTTGTTGTTCGCTTCCGCCAGGTACTTGCCGCCGTTGAGCTCCTGCAGATACCAGAGGCGAAAGAAGAGCAAGCCGAGGAGGGCGAGGGCAACCCCCCCGAAGATTGCGATTCGCATCGTCAATCTGTTCGCCACCGGCGCCCCGCGTCCGTCTGATCGCAGATACATAGCTGCCCCTCAGACGCCAAGCACGGTCGGCTGCTTGCGCCGGGTCACCTTCGGCTGCTCGACCAGGGCCGGCCTCAGGGCCCGCCGCACCCCGACGTAGATGGGCCAGCCGAGGAAGAAGGCGAAGATGCTTTTGACCAGCATGTCGCGGACGATCAGCAGGCTCAGCGGCGCGTCAACGCCGAGCATCAGCTGAACGGCCGCGAAACCGAGCTCGGCAACCAGGGTCAGCGCCATGCAGAGCAAGGGCGGTACCAGCGAGCTGTGAATCTCGAATCGCTCCCGAAAGAGGCCGGCCAGATAGCCGGTCCCAAGCAGGACCAGGGAGGACCCACCAAGCGCTTCGACGAGAAGGCAATCGACCAGGAAGCCGACCGAGAACCCGGCGACCGCGCCGGTCATGCTGCCGCCGAGCAAACCCAGGGAGACGACCAGCGCGGGCAGGATATCTGGGCTCGTATGGAAGAGCGCGATTCGGGAGAAGAAGGAGAGCTGAAGCAGCACACCCAGGATCACGATCGCCACGATCCGGATCAGGATCTTCGGTGTGACGATCATTCGTGCGAGCCTCCGGTCAGCACCTGCACGACGTCGAGGTTGGCAAGGTCGGCATACGGCCGCAGGTGCACCTGCTGGCTGGCCTCCTGCTCAACCAGCGATGCTGTGGTTACTTCGCCGATCGGAAGCCCTGGTGGAAAGAGCGAGGCCAGCCCCTGCGCGTGCCAGCCCGCCGTAACGACCGCCTGGCCCTGATGGATCTTCTTGGTCGAATCGATGAAGTCGAGCACGAGGTCGTTCGGGTCGCCGACGTCGGGTTCGATCACACCCTGCATGCCGCCGGGGACCACCTTCGCGGAAACCGCGCTGGCGTGATCCGTTAAGAGGGCGACCTGAGAGGAGGAGGGCTGCACCGAGGCTATGCGCCCAACGAGACCGTCACCGCTGACGACCGGATCGTCGACCTGCACCCCATCGCCGCTGCCTAGGTCGATGGTCACCGTCGAGTGCCAGATCGTCGGCGAGCGAGCGATCACCCGCCCGGTGACGGGTTCGAATGCGGAGAAGGCCACCGCCGGCCCGCGGTCAAGCCCCACCAGCTTGCGCAGCTGAGCGTTTTCCTGCAGCGCCTCCTGCCCGGCGACCGCCTGCAACCGCGCCTTCTGCAGTTCGGAGCGAAGACGGCTGTTTTCGCCGCGGGCTTCGAAGGTCTTATCGAACCACCCGACCAGATCGCGCGCGGGCTTGAGAGCCCTGTCGGCAACCGTCTGCAGGGGGCTGAAGATCGTGCTGACGCCCTGCTGCAGCCCGCCGGGGCTGTGCCCGTACGTCAACGTGAGCAGCAGGAATGAGGCGAGGATAAGGAGGGTTAGTACCGCCCTACGGCGGCGTACTTGCTTCCGGTACACGACAGGGCCTTAAGTTTGGCGCTTTACATGAACGGGGGTTAAGCGACACGCGGCGCTCCCGAGTTCATCTTGCTTGCGCGGTGGATCGCCTCGAACTCCTCCAGCGAGATGCCGGAGCCGACAGCTACGCACGTGAGAGGTGACTCTGCCAGTTGGCACGGCATTTGGCACTCATCACGCAGCCGCTGTTCGAAGCCTTGCAGAAGCGCCCCACCGCCCGCGAGCGTGATGCCGCGGTCCATGATGTCACCCGCCAGCTCAGGCGGGGTGCGATCCAGGGTGTCCTTGACCGCATCGACGATGTGGCCGATCGTCTCGTCGAGCGCCTCCCGCACCTCGGCCGAACCGAGGGTGATGGTTTTCGGCAAGCCCGACACGAGGTCGCGACCGCGAATCTCAACCTCTACCTCTTCGGGCAGGGGCGATGCCGAGCCCGCCTCCAGCTTGACCTCCTCAGCCGTCTGCGTGCCGATCGCCAGCTTGTACTGGTGTTTGCAGTAGGCGACGATCGCCTCGTCGAGCTCATCGCCACCGATCCTGATCGACTGCGAGACGACGATCCCGCCCAGGGAGATGACCGCAACCTCGGTCGTCCCGCCGCCGATGTCGACGATCAGCGAGCCGGTGGGCTCGGCGACGGGTAAGCCGGCCCCGATCGCTGCCGCCATCGGCTCCTCGATCAGGTAGGCCTTACGGGCGCCCGCTGACAGACACGCCTCCTCGACCGCCCGCTTCTCCACGCCGGTGACGCCGGACGGCACGCAGACGACGACGCGCGGATGGGCAAAGCGGTTCGGGTGCACCCGTTTGATGAAATGGCGCAACATCTGCTCGGTGACATCGAAGTCGGCGATGACACCGTCCTTGAGGGGGCGGATTGCGGTGATCGTCCCCGGCGTGCGCCCGAGCATGCGCTTTGCTTCGATCCCGACCGCGTGCACCTGCCCATTTCGCGAATCGATCGCCACCACCGAGGGCTCCGAGAGCACGATGCCGCGCCCGCGCACGTAGACCAACGTGTTGGCGGTACCGAGGTCAACCGCCATATCGCGGCCACCCAAGCCGGTCATATAACTAAAAATGCCCATACGTCAAGTCCGAGAAGTCGATGAGGAATCATTCCAGACGTACAAAATTTGGCCGCTGCGTAGAACTTTGAGCCCTTAAGCGTATAGTCGAAAAGCTCAGGATTTTCCGACACCGCGACCCCTGGACGGTGAGCGCTTGGCCACAGGCCTGAGGAGGTTGGAGGGAGCTAAGGCATCCTTCGAGGAGCTTCTGGAGCTCGTTCCGGATGCAATGGTCGGTGTCGATCGCCAGGGACAGATCGTCCACGCAAATGACCAGGCCGAACAGCTCTTCGGCTATTCGCGCGAGGAGCTTCTGGGCCAGCCGGTTGAGCTGCTCGTCCCCGAGCGCTTCCGCAAAGGCCACACCGGTCACCGCACGGCCTACTTCGAGAGTCCAAGAACCCGACCCATGGGTGCGGGCATCGAGCTCTTCGCGGTTCGCAAGAACGGCTCTGAATTTCCGGCCGAGATCAGCCTCGCGGGCATCGAGCTCGAGGATGGAACGATTGCCGCCGCCGCGATCCGCGACATCAGCGCACGTGCCGAGAGCGAGCGCGAAAAAGCGCTGCGCGAACAGCTCGACCGGGCGCGGCGCCTGGAGAGCGTCGGCCAGCTCGCCGGCGGCATCGCCCATGACTTCAACAA
>JBAVGD010000314.1:0-17947 GCA_049684635.1 Solirubrobacterales bacterium
CTGGTGATCCCAGTGCAGGCGGCGCTGATGAACCTGCTCTCGATCGGCGCTTCGCTGGGCGTCGTCGTGGCGATCTTCCAGCACGGCTGGCTGGGCGGTCTATTCGGGGTCGAGCCGGGGCCGATCGACTCCTTCATTCCGGTGATGCTGTTCGCGATCGTCTTCGGCCTCTCGATGGACTACGAGGTCTTTCTGATCTCGCGCATCCACGAGGAGTGGACCCACAGCCGCGACCCCTCGGGAGCGATGGCCCGCGGGCTCGGCTCGACCGGCCGTGTGATCACCGCCGCGGCGACGATCATGGTCTGCGTCTTCCTCTCCTTCGTGCTGATCGACCAGCGAGTCGTGAAGATGTTTGGCCTCAGCCTCGCCAGCGCCGTCTTCCTCGACGCTTTCGTCGTGCGCAGCCTGCTGGTGCCGGCGACGCTGCAGCTCCTCGGCCGGGCGACCTGGATCCTGCCCGCCTGGCTGGAGCGACGGCTGCCACACCTGGCAATCGAGCCGCCGGAGCCGGCGGTCGAGGGTCAGCAGGCGTAGGCGAGCGCCGCGCAACTAACAGTCCTTACCGGCCACCTTGCGTTGCGCCCACCGGAAAGGCTGGGTTGCCTCAGCTGAGCAGGGAGGGGATCCGTCTCGTGGAGCGTTCGGCGATCAGGCGGTGGGCCTCGTCGTGGGCGAGGGGTGGGCCGAGGAGGTGGCCCTGGACGATGTCGCAGCCGATGTCTTTCACGATGCTGAGGTGGCCGGCATGCTCGACGCCCTCGGCGATCGTGACCAGGGAGAGGATCCTGCCGATGTTGACGATTGCCTCCAGTAGCTCCCGGCCACGATCGCCATCGGTGCTCGAGGTGACAAAGCTACGGTCGATCTTGAGGATGTCGATTGGCATGTTCTGCAGGGAGGCGAGCGAGGCGTAGCCCGTGCCGAAGTCGTCGATTGCGACGCGAACGCCCAAGTCCTTCAGGCCGTTCAGCGTCTCCAGCACGCGCGGCCCGCTGTCGATCAGGGATGTCTCGGTGATCTCGAGCACTACTTGAGCGGGGTCTATCGAGGTACTCCCCAGGGCGTCGCGCAGATCCGGGACCAGGCTGGGGGCGCCGAGTTGCACCGCCGAGACGTTCACCGAGATCGTTAGGGGCCGGCTGCCGTCGAGCGACGCCCAGGTGGCGGCCTCTCGCAGCGCCTCCCGGAGCACCCAGCGACCGAGCGGAACGATCAGCCCCGTTTCCTCGGCCAGCGGGATGAAGCGCTCGGGGCGAAGCAGACCGTGCTTGGGATGGTTCCAGCGGATAAGTGCCTCGAACCCGTGCAGTTGTTCGCTCTTGATGTTGAACTGCGGTTGATGGAGCAACCAGAACTCGCGCCGGTCCAGCGCGTCTCGAAGGTCGCTCTGCAGGCGAAAGCGCTTGCGGGCCTGCAGGTGCATGCTCGATTCGAAGAGCTGCACGGCATCTTTGCCGGCGGCCTTCACCGTGTACATGGCCACGTCGGCCTCGGACAGGAGCTGTTCGAAGTTCGTGGCGGGCGATCTGCCGGTGGTCACGCCGATGCTGGCCGTGACGGTGTGCTGGCTATCGTCGATCTTGAAGACGGGACCGAGAGCGGCGCGAAGTCGCTCGGCGAGGCGTAAGGCCTCGGCGCTGCCGGCCACCGAGTCGATCAGGACCACGAACTCATCGCCGCCGGTGCGGGCAACCGTGTCGCCGGGGCGCATTGCGTCCTGCAGCCGTTCGGCGACCGCCCGCAAAAGCCGGTCGCCCGCCTGGTGGCCGAACCTGTCGTTGACCAGCTTGAAGGCGTCCAGGTTGATCGCCATGACGGTTACGGTTGCCTCAGTTCGTGCGGCGCGCCCGAACGCCTGCGCGGCTCGGTCGTTTAGCAGTGCCCGGTTCGGCAGACCGGTCAGCGGATCGTGGAATGCCTGCCGGCGAAGTTGTTCCGACAGCGCCACGCGGTCTGTGTCGTCGCGGGTATTGAGCACGAACGCTCCCACGTCGGGATCGGCGAGCAGGTTGCTGATCGTCGTCTCGGCATGTCGTTTGCGTCCGTCGGCATCGTTCATCACCCATCCCACCCGAGCTGCGCGATCCGGGTTGAGGCCAATCTGCTCGAGCGCTTCGGTCAGCGTTTCGCCGGCGACGGGGCCGAAGACATCCAGGCTCCGTCCGACCAGCTGCTCGGGCTGGTAGCCGAAGATCTTGACCATCGAATCGCTGACGTAGCGAATCCTCAGATCCAGGCCGACGACCATGATCAGATCGGACGAGTCACGCACCAGTGCGCGGTAATAGCGCTGCGTCGTGCGTAGCTCGGCGGTGCGCTTGTCCACCTGTCGCTCGAGGTCATCGGTCAGGGCGTCGTTCTCATAGGCGACGATTGTGAGCAGCGCCAGGGCGACGATCGCCAGCGCGCCGACGATCGGCAGCGAGACGCTTGTAGAGGCGGCGCCGTGCCCGACCAGCCAGGCGCCCAGCATGGCCAGCACGCCGAGTGCGGCAGGCACCGGTGCCAGGGTCAGTGCCAGCCGCCGAGGCGCCAGCCGGCGCATCCAGGATGGGGGCCCGTGAGGCTGGTGCGCGGCAAGCGCTATCAGGAGGAACCCGGCGACCCAGCCGGTGCCGAGCGGGCTGACGCCCGGGTACTTGGGGTCAAGCGACGTCACGTACCAGAAGGCCGAATCCGAGAGGGCGATGCAGACGATGCCCACTCCGAGGAGGCCGAGACCGGGGAGCAGGGACTGCCTTTGCCGCAGCGCGACGAAAAGCACCGCCGAGAGCGCCATCGCGTCGAGCAGCGGGTAGGCGAGGTTGACGACCTGGCCGAGCAGCGAGGTGTCGCTGGTCGTGAGGACCGGCGCGATCACCAGGGTCCAGCTGAAGGTGAAGAGACCCCCGGCGATCAGCAGGCCCTCCACCGCGCCGCGGATCTGCGAGAGCCCGCCGGCCGGCGTCCGCACCATCGCCAGCAGACCGCAGACGACCAGCAGCGGCGAGAGCAGGAAGGCGGCGTCAAGTGGGGATGGCGCTTCCGGGGTGACCCCGAGGCCGACCTCGGAGACGGTCCAACCAATCTGGCCGATCGCCCAGGCGCCTGTGCCTGCCGCGAGCAGCGACCAGGCGATCCACGCGTGTCGGTGCGGCTTCGCGGTGGAGTCGTCCTCCAAGTCCCTGGCAGCCAGGTGCGCGGAGTACTCGCGCTGCGCCCGGATCCCACACGCAACCGCGGCGAGAATCGCCACCAGCGCTTCGACGATGTCGTCGAAGTCAGTCCAAGCAGTGGAATTGCCGGCATGCAGAGCGGTCAGAACGCCGAACGTGGCCACCACCACGAAGCTCGCCAACCAGAGCCTGTCGCGCCGCGCGGGCGGGGCCAGCCTTGACAGTGCTCTTCTTGCCCCCCAATCGCCGCGGTCGCCACCACGCATGCGTGTCCTTTCTCGAGTCGCCGTGTTGGGCACGGCGTGCGTGTTGGTTCCGCTTACCCGGTCGGCAGGAATAGGCAACGGCCACTCCGGACTTTCCCGCAGACCTGCCGTTGAAATTGCCGTTCTGCCTCGGCTGGAGCCGGCAAGCGCAACCGACGGTGGGTGATTCGCGGGAGCGGTTAGTCGGTCGCTCAGGCTTCGAGCCAGGTCCCGGCTGGGCCGAGGTTATGGAGCGAGGTCTCGCCGATCTGGCTTTCGCAACCCCAGGACTCGTGGATGTGACCGCAGACCGCGAGCTTGGGCTGCTTCTCGTCGATGACGCGCAGCAGGGCGGCGCTTCCGAAGTGATCGCCGGTTACGCCGACATCGCAGTGGCCCTGCGGCGGCGAGTGGAGGACGAGGACCGCGCCCTCCGGGCAGCCGGCGAGCATCTCCGTTGCCGCCTCGTCATCGAGGTCAAAGCTCCAGTCCCAGGGGGTGATTGGCACCCCAGCCCCGAGACCGAAGAACTCGGTGCCGTTGACGGAGGTTCCATCACCGTGCAGGACGGTGGCCGAGCTCCAGGCCGCTGCCGCCTCGCGTAGAGCGTCCGCCGTCTCGTTGTTGCCAGGCACCAGCACGGTTGGTCTCTCGATTGCCGCCAGGGCCTCGATCGTCTCCTCGAGTCCCTCGTGCACGGAGGCGAAGTCGCCGGCCCCGATAACGACATCTGCCGCGGCGGCCATCTCGACCAGCCTGGCGGCCTGACCCAGGTCTCGATGCAGGTCGCTGAAGGCGAGCAGCTTCACCGCCCGAAACCTATCGCCGTCGCTCACGCCGCGCGCGAAGAAGCGGTCTCATAGACCACTCGCGCACATCTCGCCGGAGCGATGAGACCGGCTTCTTAAGGATCCTCGCCGGGCTCGGAGGTGGCGCCTCCGCCCGGCGGTTCGGTAATCTCGCCGGCCTCATGCCACCTGTCTTCTGGATCGGTCTCGGAATCGCCGGCTTCGGGACCTTCATCGGCTTCGTTTCCGGTGTTCGGTCGCGTAACACGCGCACGCTCACCGGCGTCGCGATTGGCGCCTATCTCGGCGTCATGGCCGCCTTCCCCCTGCTGGCGATCGGCCTCGCGACCAGCTAGATAGCTGATTCCACGGCCGATCCTGCCAGAGCAGGGGCTGGCGGGCACGCCTCTGTGGGGAATTGACCTCCCAGCGCTCCGCGCTGGTTGAATCTGGTGCGCGGCTTCGCCGCGCAGGAGCCGGATTGCATTTCCGCCGCTTCGCGACATTCCCACAGAGGCGCACCCGCCATCCCGTCAAGGCAGCCAAGCTTCGATCCTCTCCTGGAGCCTTGCTCGGCTCCAATCGGCTTTGAGAGCCAGAGATCGCCTGTAGGGCCTGAGCCGTGCTCGTGGAATCAGCCCTCAGTGCTGAGTGGTCGATTGACCCACGTATAGGGTGGTCAATCGACCAGTCAGTGCCGCGCTACGCGCGCGGACGGCTTACTTGGAGCTGGAAAGACGTCCGCTGCGGCCGTCGGCTGGAATCAACCATCTAGGTCACCATCGTGCGAGCCCGTGGCCGCCTTCGCGGTAACCGAAGCGTATTGCGGACGGCTTTGGTCGGTCCGGGGGAAAGTTAAGCGGAATCCCTACTCGGACTGCGATGCGTTGACGCGCTTCCGCTGAGTGCGGATCTCGCTGAGGATGCGCTCCAGGCGCGGCTCCCGCGAGGTGTCGACGTGGCTCATCGCCGCGGCGACCGCCGGATGGATTGCGGCGATTCGCTCGTGCATCGCCTGGGCGATCGCGCGGTAGGCGGGGTGGCCCTCGCGGCCGGAGCGAAGCTCGATCAGGTGCATCGCCTCGCGTGCGTTGAGGTCCAGCACGTAGCGGATCCGGTAGGCGAGGCAGAGCGCGTACGGCGCGACATCCCCGCGGCCGGCGTCGCTCAGCCGCTCGTACTCGGCCTGGGAGATCTCGAGGGCGCGCTCGAAGTCGCCGGCGACGCCGGCTTCGCCGATCTCGGCCGGCACCTCGGCGCCGAGGTCCGGCCCGAGTCGCTGCCACTGGCAGGTCAGCATCCGGTGGCGCTGCAGGTCGCGGAAGCAGCCATAGTCGGAGACGATCTCGAAGCGGTAGCGCAGCGCCTCGAAGCCCCGCCCCGGGCGGTGCCGGCGGTTGCGCCTGTCGCCCACCAGGGCCGCGAGCAGCTGAGCACGCTCGTCGCCGTCGAGGACGTCGAGGCGAGCGCGGATCTCGGTCTCCGGGGTCGATGCGCTCTCGAACAGGCAGGCGGCGAGCAGGTCCTCTTCGGTGCCATCCACATGGACCAGCTCGACCGACGGGGTGTCCCCGACCCCGCGCCGGTCGAGTCCCAGGCGAGCGACCCAACTCTCGGTGGCCTCGCGGCGCTCCTGCAGGTAGGCGATCCACTCGCCGCCTCGGTCGGGGCGCTCGACCCGCGAGACGAAACTGGGCATCACCTGCTGCAGCTCCCGCAGGATCATCCCGCCGTACTCGCGGGCCTCCGGCAGGGGTGAGGACATCAGTCGCAGCAGCAGCTGCTCGTATGCTTGGCCGGAGGCGTAGATGCCCACGTGGCTCAGCGTCGCCGCCGGCAGCAGGCCACGGAGCAGATCGAGGGCCTTGGCCCGGATCGAGCGCTGCCAGGCTCCCTCGGGCTCGTCCTCGCCGCGCGGCCAGCGGGTGGCGGCCCACTCCTCGACCTCGCCGAGCGAGTGGGAGTAGATCGAGAACAGCTGGTCCATTGCCGCTCCGAACTCAGGGCCGAGCTCGTCGTCGCGGTAGTAGCGGTAGCCGCCGCCGGCGTCATCGGGGAGCGGCTGGTTGTAGGGGATGTAGCGGGTCGACTGCTCCAGGTAGGCGGCCAGCCGGCCCCTTTGAAGAACCTTGGTGAGGACGTTGGAGACCCACTCGCAGGCGATGTGGGCACCCCCCACCTGCGCGATCGAGTCGTCTCCGTAGCCGAGGAAGACCCGCTCGTACAGCTGCGCCGCGCGCTCTCCCTCCTCGCCGTCGAAGGGGTGCTCACCGGCCGGCACGCCCTCCGCGAACTCGTCCAGATAGAGGCGGCGAAGGGTGCCCGAGTAGCGCGAATAGCGCGCAAAGAGCGCACCTTTTACGGTTTCAGGCAGGTTGATTAACGCAAATACCGGACTATCGAGGTTGGTGAAGTGGGGCGAGAGGAGCGCTCGCTCCTCTGGGGTAAAGTCCTCGATTGGGTAGCGCACCGGGGCATCGTAGCCACGACACTGGCTGGCAAAGCTCGCCTTCCCGGTGGGCCTGCCGACAAGAAGCTTCAGGGGTTCGGGTGCCCGGCGGTTTGCGCGGCGCCTTGGTTTACCTAGACGATTCGTATATATGTTCTCGCCATGAGCCCACGTGAGCGACAAAGCTCGCCCGTCAATCTGACGACTCGCCTCCTGCTCGGCGTGCTCGCGGTCGTTGCGGCTGGTCTCGTCGCTCCGTTGGTGCTCGGCTCCTTCACTCGAGACCGTCTCCTCCTCCTGGCGGCGATCGAGATGGTCTGCCTTTCCACGATCGCGATCGGCGTGTTAACCGTTGCCGGCCGGCTCGACGCAAGGCGCAGGGCGCTTTGGGTTCTCTCACGGCGCGACGAGCTGACCGGCGTCGGTAATTACCGGGCGCTGCAGGAGCGTCTCAGCGAGGAGATCGCCCGCCACACGAGGCGCGGGAGGGAGTTCTCGCTGATCCTGCTCGACCTCGATCGCTTCAAGCAGGTGAACGAGGAATTCGGGCACCTGGAAGGCGACCGGCTGCTGGCGGCGATCGGCAAGGCGCTGCGCAAGGAGGTACGGGGGGAGGACTCGATCTTCCGGCAGGGTGGGGACGAGTTCGCCCTGATTGCACCGGAGACCAACGCGGAAGAGGCCGAGGAAGTGGCGGCCCGCCTGCGCGAGCGCGTGCGGATCTCGACGGCCGGCCGGGTGCCCGTGTCGGCGAGCACCGGCATAGCGCTGTTCCCCGCCGATGGACGCACGCCCGACGAGTTGCTCCGCGTCGCCGATAGCGACCTGCTCGGCAGGAAGCGGGATGGCCGCGCGAACGACGAGTACCGGGTCTTCAGAAAGGCTGACGGCGGACCGGGCTCGATCGATCAGATGCGGCGCTCCGGCCGGCGTTCCTGAGCTTAGGACCTATCCCGATAGGGGGAACGCACTCCTGGATGCAGCCCAGGACCAACGCGGATTCGGCCCGCCGCGCAGGCCTGGCGGCGGCGGATATCGGGAGAAAGTGAGAATTTTCGACGCCGCACTGCAAATAGTCGCGCGCTGCGCCTTGATCTCCGCGGCGGCTCGACTTAGCTTCGCGCTGGAGCTGGCGGCGGGCGCCAGCCGTGACTGATTGTGGAGACGATGGGCAATGGGAAGGCTGGGCGTGGCCGAACGGACCGGCGCGATCGGAAGGGCCGTGGCGGCGATCCTCGTTGCAATCGCGGTGGGGGCCGTCGCGTCACCGCCGGTGACGGCCGGCGCTGGATCGCGAACGGCGGTCGTCGTCTCGCTGGGGGACAGCTTCATCTCCGGTGAGGGAGGTCGCTGGATGGGGAACGGCAGCGAGCCGTTCGGCACGCGGTCGGGGACGGATCGCGCGGCGTTGGGATGCGGGCCGTGGGGTCGCTGCCGGCACGATCCCCATCTCGTTTATGGGGATTCGGAGGACAACGGTTGCCATCGCTCCGATGTTGCACCCATTGCCAGCGCTCCTATACCGGCCGGCACCGCGGTGAATCTGGCCTGCTCCGGCGCGAAGCTGGAGAACGTCTGGGGAGCCGCCGCGGGAGGGCAGTCGCTGCGGGGCGAGCCGCCGCAGATCGACCAGCTGTCGGCCGTCGCCCGGCGGGGCGGCGTCAGCCTCATCGTCCTCACGGTGGGCGCCAACGACGTCGGGTTCGGCGGCGTGGTGATCAGGTGCGCTCTGGATTGGGCACGGAGCTCGGGCAGCGACCCGCGCTACTGCCGGCGCAGCGCCGAGAAGGAAATCGACGCCGGCCTGCCATCGATGCAGGCTGGGCTCGAAAAGGCGCTGCGCGGGATACACGAGGTGATGGCCGATGCCGGATACCGGCGGAGCGATTACCGCCTGGTCGTGATGGGCTACGCCTCGCCGTTTCCGACGGGGGCCGACATCCGCTACCCGCAGAGCGGCTGGAGCCGGCTCACGGATGGCGGATGCCCGCTTTGGGATGCCGATGCCGGCTGGGCGGTGGAGCAGGCGACGCCCTCGATCGTCGCGCGGATGCATTCAGCGGCAACGAACAGCGGCGGGGAATTCCTGGATCTCCAGCACGCGCTCGACGGGCACCAGGTCTGCGATCACCGGTCCCGCCGCGTCGGCCCGGCCGGCCCAGACCCGCTGTCGGCCGAGTGGGTGCGGCGGCTCGACTTCACCCAGGGATCGGTGCGGGAGTCACTTCACCCCAACGCTTACGGCCAGCGCGCCATCGGAGCCTGCATCGGCCTTTTGTACGCCGGCCCGCGGGGGGATTACGCCTGCCACGACACCCCCGGCCGCAGCTACACGGACGGCATGCGTTTGCAGACGCTATATCCATGAGATATATTCATGGTCATGAGACGTTTAAAGATTTCAGCAGGGGGACAGGTATCGGTCCCGGCGGCTGTGCGCCAGCGGTGGAAGACCCGGGTGGTGGTGGCGGACGACCGCGGGGACCATCTCATCCTGCGGCCGGCCCCCGAGGACCCGATCGAGGCCGCGCGCGGCGCCTTCAAGGACTATCCCGGCCCTTCCGTCGACGCAATGCGGAAGGACTCGCGCGAAGAGGAGCGGGAGGCCGAAGATCGGAAGTTCGGCCTCGATCCAGATTGACTCTGTTCGATGCCAGCGCGCTGTTGAGCCTCGTTCTCGGACAGCCGGGGGAGGCGGAGGTCTCCGCGCTTCTGCGGCAAGGGAGCTGTGCGATTCCGGCACCGTGCCTCGCCGAGGTCATCGACAAGCTTGTTCGCCAGCACGGGGTCGAGCCCGCCGCGGTATCGGAGCACCTCGGTCCGTTGATCGATGAGGCTATCCAAGTGGTGCCTGTCGAAAGGCGGCTCGCCTGGCGGGCGGGTGAGCTGCACGCTGAGTACTACAACCGCAAAACCGCTGCCCTCTCGCTGGCCGATTGCATCCTTCTTGCGGCAGCAGGGCCGGGCGATGAAATCGCAACCTCCGATCGTGCTGTTGCAGCGGTCGCCCGCAAGCTCGGTATCAAGCTCATTCCCCTGCCGGACAGCCGCGGCCGCCGGCCACGCGCCGGCTATGACCTATCCCGTTAGGCCGTCCCAGGGGCACCCCCCAACGGGATAGGTCCTAACCAACCCTCGAGTCAATGAGCGCGGAGGTGCACCTTCCGCTCGACGACCGCGGCATTGCCGAGGCGGTCGACCCCGCGTACGCGAGCGAGGACGGCACCCCCATGTCTCGCGAGGCCTCTGCCGTTGAGAACGACCTCGTGACGGTGGCCGGTTGGGATGCGGAAGGAGCCGCCGGCGATGACCGCACGGGTTCCCATGTCGAGGAGCCTGACCCGCCCGTGGCATGGACCCGACCGCTCCGCCTTCGGGCAGCCCAGCCTCACCGTGGCGGTTTGGTTCTTGAATGTTCCGCCCGCGGCGATCGCAATCCGCGGCGGGATCGACTCCGCGGTGACCAGGCGCAAGCGCCGCCTTCTCCGGTGCCTTGCTCCGGGCTTCACACGGGAGATCGAGGCGGCGGCCGTCTGGCCCGTGCCCATGTCGATTACGTAGATGTCCTTCCTGGCGTCGTTGTCGCCGGGGACCAGGTCTTCGAGGGTCGAGAAGGCCACATAGCGGCCGTTCGGCGAGATGCCTTCGAAGAAGGCATAGGTCTGGTGGCCATCGGAGGCAGGTGAGACGAGCCGGATCGTCCCGTTGTCCCATTCGTAGACGTCGACCTCGTTGTCGGTGTCTTCCGGGGTCAGCTGCTCGTAGGTTTCGAAGTAGGCCCGGCGGCCGTCGCGGGAGATGGCGTCGAGGTGAAGTTCTTCGGTGTTGCCGGGCGATCCGACGGTGCCAACGCTGACCAGCCGCAGCTGGCCCGCCGACCACATGTAGATGTCGAGGGTTTCGTCCGTGTCTTCCGGCACCAGCTTCCGCGTGGTGATGAAGAACACCCTGCTGCCGTCTTGTGAGGCCGCTCCGGGTCGCAAGAAGCGTTTGCTTCCCGGCAGGAAGCCATGATCTGATTCGAGTGCAGGATCGGGCGGTGCCGTGGTCAGCCGTTCGGTGATGCCGCCCGGGCGGGCCGCGTAGAGATCCTCGTACTGGTTGGTGTCGTCGGGCGTCTGCGGCGAGAAGGCGACATAGAAAAGCGAACCGTCGGTCGCTGCTCCCCCGAAGGAGAGCTGGTCGAATATCTCGTAGGCCGTTCCGGGCCCTTCGCCGTGGTTGACCGTGTGGGTGACGCGGGTCGTTACCCCGTCGTGCCAGGAGTAGATGTCGGAGGTCATGGGTTCCGCATCGTCTGGCGTCAGCTGCTCGATCGTGGCGAAGTAAGCGGTAGCCCCGTCCGTGGAGGCCCCGAGGAAATCCGCGATCGGCGCGGGTCGATTGAGGTTCGGGTCGAACGGCACGGCGGACGGCCCGGTCGAGACGAGCCTGGTCTGACCCCCGGAGCGCTCGTAGATGTCGGGGACTTCGTCGGTGTCTTCCGCTGTCAGTCTCTGGGCCGTTTCGAAATAGACGTACTTCCCGTCATCCGAGGCCCAGAGGCGGTGGGAGCCCGCGGTGGCGTTCGGGATCGGGAAGGGACCGTCGAGTGGACCGGTGGTCAGCAGGGTGTACTTGCCGTTGCTGAGTTCGTAGTAGTCCCATGAGCCGTCTTCGTGGCCGGCGTCGCCGTCTTCCGAGGTCAGCGATGCCTCCGTGCCGAGGTAGACCCGCGAGCCGTCCGGTGAGACACCCAGCAGACCAGCCGAGACGTTTTGGATGTTTTCGACTGGAATTGGGCTCCCGTCGGGCATCCTGGAGACAAGCGTGGTCGTTTCCCCGGAGCGCTCATAGACCTGAAAGACCCCGTGGCGCAGAGTGCCATCGCCAAGCGCGTCTTCGGTCAGCTTTTCGACGCTCCCGAACCAGACGTCGCCGGAGTTGTCGATCTGGACCTGGCAGCGCTCGATGTAGGCGCCGCAGTCGAAGGCCGCCCCCGCGGGAGCGGCGGCGAGCAGGGAGACAAGGCAGGCAAGGCCAAGTGCCCACCCCAGAGAACGTCCCCACCTTCGCCGTGCGCCCCGACGCATCTGGCGCGGGATTGTAGTTCGAGGGTCAAAAGAGCAGGGAGACGAGGGCGGCGGCAACGACGATTGCGGTCGACCATGTAACCGCCTCCGCGGTGATTTCCATGTCCAGCCCGTAGGCATGTGCCACGACCATCGAGTTGAGCCCGGTGGGCATCGCGGCGAGCAGGCGGTAGGCGGCGGGAAGGTGAATCAACGGTGCGGCGAAGAGCATCAGAAGGGCGGGCGCCACCGCGAGGCGGGAGATGACGGCCAGGGCGACCGGCCGAGTCAGCGGCGGCGGAATCGGCAGATCGCCGTGCTCGGCTCCCTCGGCGAGTGTCGCGCCGACGGCAAAGAACCCGATCGGAAGGATCGCGACGATCAGCCCCTGCGATATGTCGACGAGCAGGTGGGGCGCCAGGGCGTGGGGAGCGAGCAGCCCGGCGATCGCCGCGTAAAGCGGTGGGTTGCGCGTGAAGAACGCTCGCACGCGCTCGCGGGGACTTTCGCCGGCTTTGGTCCCGAAGGCGGCGCCCACCGCGAAGGCGCCGAGCAGCAGGGAGGGGCCGCTGACGAGGACGTCGTAGAGGACGGCGGTCGGCAGCTGGTGGCGCCCCAGCAGCGCCACCGTCAGCGGGTAGCCGAGGTAGCCGGTGTTGACGCAGAGGACGGCCGAGACGACCGCACCGGTGCGGTGGCGCGGCAGCTCCAAGACGCGGTCCGCGATGCGCCAGGCAAGCAGGGCGGCCAGCGAGACGGCGAGGATGCCAAGGACGAGCCCGACTCCGTGGCTGAGGTCGATCTGGCTGGCGGCGAGGTTGAAGAAGATCACCGGCGGCAGCAGCACATAGAGGATCAGCACCAGGGCGCGGCGGGCGGCGAGACCCGCGCCGAGGGGCCAGCGCCGCTCCGACCAGACACCGATCGACACCGCCGCGACGATCGCGCCGGCTGTCAGGATGACGCCCATCGACGCACCCTTTCAGGTAGCCAATTAGCGAGCGTCACGATCCGATTCTTCGCGAGCGGCGCCGATCTGGCGATTGCCACCGCCTCCGGACGCGAAGCGGAGGAGGCAGAGGTTTGCTCAGAACAGGGATGCGCCGACGTGCTGGGCGAAGTCAACGAGCGGCTGCGGGATGACCCCAAAGAAGACGGCCGCCGCGGCCGTGAGGACCGCGGGTCCCACCAGGTAGAGGCGGCGCCCGGCTTGCGTGTCGATCGGGTCGGCCTCCGGCGAGGCGCCGGCGATTACAGGCGCCGGCGAGACCGACGCCTCGCGGTCAGAACGCATCCACATCACCGCGACGACACGCAGGTAGTAGGCGAGGGAGATCATCGTCCCCACAGCGATGAAGACGGCAAGCCAGGTGTAGTCGCCTTCGACCAGAGCCTCGATCAGATAGAGCTTGCCGATGAAGCCCGCGGTCGCCGGGAAACCGGCCAGGGCCAGCATCGAGATGGTCAGCGGCCAGGCGAGCAGCGGCCGCTCCCGGCCGAGTCCCTGCACGGCGCGAATGTCGTCGC
This sequence comes from Solirubrobacterales bacterium, assembly GCA_049684635.1. Classification (GTDB taxonomy): domain Bacteria; phylum Actinomycetota; class Thermoleophilia; order Solirubrobacterales; family 70-9; genus VRUE01. The sequence goes on from JBAVGD010000314.1 coordinate 13,219, forward strand.
CGTAGGCGCTTTCGCGCTCGCGGGCGACGATGACCGAGAAGGCCGCCAGGTTCATCAGGGCATATGCGGCGAGGTAGAAGACGAGCGCGTTGAGGCCGGCCTCGCTGGCGACGACGAGGCCACCGAGGATGTAGCCGGCCTGGGCGACGCCGGAGTAGCCGAGCAGCCGCTTCAGCGAGCTCTGGCCGAGGGCGCCGACATTTCCGACGACGATCGTCACCGCGGCCAGGACCGCCAGCGCCGGCTGCCACTCATTGGTCTGCGGGCCGAGGGCGACCTCGAAGAAGCGGACGAAGACCGCGAAGGCGGCGGCCTTGGTGGCGACCGCCATGAAGCTGGTGACCGGGGTCGGCGCGCCCTGGTAGACGTCCGGCGTCCACTGATGGAAGGGAGCGATCGAGGTCTTGAAGGCGAGGCCGACCGCGACCAGAGCTATTCCGATCAGGATCAGCGGATCGCCAAGCACCCCTTCCTGCGCGATTCCCGACGCGATCCCAGCGAAGTCGGTGGAACCGGAGCCGCCATAGATGAACGCCATCCCGTAGAGCAGCGTCGCCGAGCCGAGCGAGCCGACGATCAGGTACTTGAGGCCCGACTCCAGCGATTGCTCCCGACGCAGGTTGCTCGCGCAGAGCACATAGAGCGGGATGGAGAGGGTCTCCAGGCCGACGAAGAAGGTGACCAGGTTTTCAGCCTGCGCCAGGAGGACCATGCCCAGCACCGAGCCGAGCAGGAGCGCGTGGTACTCGCCCAGGCCGGCATCCTCAGCCGCCGGCTCGCGGATCGAGAGCAGAACCGCTACGCCGGCGGTGAAGATGGCGATCAGCGAGATCGAGATCGCCAGGTTGTCGAGCCGCAGGGCGCCCGCCACGAGTTCCTTCGATTCGTCCCACTGCCAGATCAGCAGCCCCGCGGTTGCCGCCAGCGTGAGGAGAGTCAGCGCCGGTGCGCTTCGCCGCAACGGTCGTATGACCCCGGCCAGCAGGACGAGGCACACACCCGCCGTCAGCGCAATCACGGGCGATATGCCGGCGTAGTCGATATCTGGCGCGTTAAAGCTCATGGCTTTTGCTCCGGGAAGCTGAGTTCCCTGGTCGTTGTCGAGGATCCCTTGACGAAGATGACTTGGTGGGAGCGCTGCTTGCCCGCTGCGAGCTGCGCTTCCGGCGAGACCTCGCCGTTCGTCGCCGATACCGATTGCTGAACCGCCGGGTCGGTGCGGTGCAGGATCAGCTGGGGGTAGAGGGCGAGGCCAAGGATGCAGAGGACAAGCGGCGCCAGGACCAATCCGTCGCGGACGCCGATCTCCCGCGAGGAGACGGCATCGGGCTTGCGGTTGTGCATGGTGCGCTGGTACAGCCGCAGCGCGTAGTAGGCGGACATCGCGACGCCGGAGATGGCGATGATCGCGAAGACGATCTTGGCCTGGAAGAGCGCGTTGAGGATGTAGAACTCGCCGATGAAGTTGGCCGAGCCGGGCATTGCCAGCGTCGCCAGCGTGACGATCAGGAACAGTGCGGCCAGCACGGGAGCGCGCATCGCCATGCCGCCCATCTCGCGCAGGTCTTCGGCGCCGGACCGCTCGGCGAGGATGGCGATGATGATGAACAGCGGCGCCACCACGAGGCCGTGGTTGACCATCTGCAGGATTGCTCCGTTGGCGCCGTCAGCCCGCAGGGCGAAGATGCCGGCCGTGATGAAGCCGAGCTGCGCGACCGAGGAGTAGCCGGCAATCAGTCGGACGTTGGTCTGCGTGAAGGCCATCACCGAGCCGTAGAGGATCGAGGCGAGCGCGATCAGCAGGACAACCGTCTGGAACTGGTTTGTCGCGGCCGGGAAGAGCGGCAGGACTATCCGCAAGAAGCCGTAGGCGCCGACCTTGGCGAGCACCCCGGAGAAGACCGCGAGGGCCGGCAGCGGGGCGGCGCGGTAGGCGTCCGGCATCCAGCCATGTATGAGGAAGGCCGGCATCTTGACGAGGAAGGCCGCGGCGAAGAACCAGAAGATCCAGCGCTGGCTGCCCTCGCCAACCGGGTGCTGGGCCAGTTCGGCGAGGGAGAAGGTGATGTGGCCGCCGTCGGCGGCGATGATCGCCGTCGCGATCGCACCGACCAGCATCAGCAGCGAGCCGATCAGCGTGTAGACGATCATCTTCAGGGTTGCCGCGGAGGCGGTGACGCCGTCGCTGCGGTCCGATCCCCAGACGCCGAAGAGGAAGTAGAACGGGACCAGCATCAGGTCGAAGAAGAGGACGAAGAGGAGCAGGTCCTGGGCCAGGAACGAGCCCAGCGTCGCCGTCTCGCCGAGCAGCATCATCAGGAAGAAGAGCTGCGGGCGGTCCTGTTCGCGGAAAGCGGCAAAGGCCGTCGCTCCCGTCCAGAGGACCGCCGTCAGGAGGACGAGGAAGACGTTGAGACCGTCGATGCCAAGGCTGTAATCGACCCCGAGCCCCGGGATCCAGTTGACGTCGACGGTGTCCTGCAGACCGCCGGCGCTCGAGTCGAAGCCCGCGAGCAGGGCGATTGCCAGGCCAAGCGTGACGACTGCGCCCAGCGTCGCCCACCAACCGGCAAGGCGCTTCGGAAGGAAGAGGCCGATGAAGCCGAAGAGCAGCGGTGTCCAGAGAACCGAGTTGATCATGAGCTCGAGAGCAGGAAGTAGAGGGCGAGGCCGGCGAAGCCGGCGATCAGGAGCAGCGCGTAGCTGCGGACGAAGCCGCTCTGCACGAGGCGGACGATGCCGCCGGCGCTGCGGACCGTTTCCGTGGTTCCGCTGACAAGACCGCCGACGACCACCCGCTCAAAGGTCCGGTTGGCGAAGCGGCCGATCGCCAGCGCCGGGCGGACCACGAGAACGTCGATCAGCTCGTCGAAGTACCACTTGTTGACGAGGAAGGTGTGGAGCGGCCGCAGGCGCCTCTGCAGCATCGCCGGCGTGGCCGGGCGCAGCACGTAGAGGAAGTAGGCGATCCCGATCCCCAGGATCGCGATCGCGGCGCCGACGGCCAGGCCGACGTAGGCGTCGCTCGTCGGGATGGTGACGTTTGCGAAGACCCCACCGCTAAACACCGGGTCGAGGAAGTTGCCGATCACATCGTCGACGCCGGGAACCTGGACGAGGCCGCCGAACAGCGCCAGGAAGCCCAGCACCGCCATGCCGGCTCGCATCGCCCAGGAGTGCTCGGCGATGTGATGCTCGGGGCCGGGAAAGCCGACATCGGCATCCTCCAGCTCCCCGGTCGCCGGGTTCTCCGGCTCGCCGTGAGCGGTGTGACCCGTCTCGATCAGCTCGCGGGCCTCGTCGCAGGGATCGCCGGGCAGGATCCGGAAGACGAGGCGGAACGCGTAGATCGCCGTCATCAGGGCGCCGACGTAGCCGAGGATCGTGAAGATCCAGTAGAAGCCACCCCGCTCGGCGGCGAAGACGAGGATCTCGTCCTTGGAGAAGAAGCCCGAGGTGCCGGGGAAGCCGGCAAGCGCCAGGGCGCCGATCACCAGCATCGCCGCCGTGAAGGGCATCGCCTTGCCGAACCCCTTCATGCGGTCGATGTCCTGGCGATTCGCCATCGCCGCGATGACCGAACCGGCGCCCATGAAGAGGAGCGCCTTGAAGAAGGCATGGGTCATCAGGTGGAAGAGCCCGGCGCTGTAGGCGCCGATCGAGACACCGACGACCATGTAGCCGATCTGACTCATCGTCGAGTAGGCGATGATCCGCTTCATATCGGTGACGACGAGGGCGATCGAGCCGGCGACGAGAAGGGTCGCGAGGCCGACGAACGCCGCAATGTCGGCCGCCGTCGGAGAGAGTTCGAAGAAGACGTGGGTGCGGGCGATCAGGTAGACGCCGGCGGTGACCATCGTCGCCGCGTGGATCAGCGCCGAGACCGGAGTCGGTCCCTCCATCGCGTCCGGCAGCCAGGTATGGAGGGGCAGCTGAGCCGACTTGGCGAAGGCGCCGACGAGCAGCAGCAGGCAGATCGCTGTCACCGTCCACTCGTTTGTGCTGAAGGCCTGTGGGGCGCCGGCGAAGACGGTCCCGAAGTCGAAACTGCCGAGTTCGCGGAAGATCAGGAAGGCGGCGAGCACAAGGCCGATGTCGCCGACGACGTTGATCACGAAGGCCTTCATGCCGGCCGCGGTTGCGGTCGTCCGGCGGTACCAGAAGCTGATCAGCGCGTAAGAGGCGAAGCCGACGAAGGCCCAGCCGACCGTCAGCAGCACGAAGTTGCCGGCGAGGACCAGCAGCAGCATCGAGAAGACGAAGAAGTTGAGGTAGCTGAAGAAGCGGCGGTAGCCCTCGTCGGACCGCATGTAGCCGAAGGAGTAGAGGTGAATCAGCGTTGAGACGCCGCTGACGACCAGCGCCATGAAGAGTGAGAGCGGATCGGCGTAGATGCCGAGCTTGATGTCGAGGCCGGCGGCGTTGGCGTAGTCCCAGAGCGCCGAGGCGTGATGGCGAGCCTCCGGGGCTTCGCCGAGCAGCTTGACCAGCGCGGCAACGCCGCAAGCGAACGCCAAGCCGATTGCCGCCGTTCCAATGGCACCGGCGACGCGGGTCGGCAGGACCCGGTAGCCAAGCGCGATCGTGATCGAGCCGGCGAGCGGGAAGAGCAGGATGAGCCAGGCCCAGGCGGTGACGCTCATCCGCGCAGCTCCCTCAGCTCATCGACGTCGAGCGGCAGCCTGCGGCGGAAGATCGCCACGATCAGGCCGAGGCCGACGACGAC
>JBAVGD010000315.1:0-8910 GCA_049684635.1 Solirubrobacterales bacterium
AGATCACAACGGAGATCGTCGGCGGCGTCTCGAGGCTACGCTCGCGTGCCGCGAGGCAGGGTGGTGCGGCGACGCTGGCGATGCCGTCGGGCTTCACCGCCTCGAGCGGCAGCCCGTCCTCGCGCAAGTGGCGGGCCAGCTCCTCGCCCAGCTCGCGTTGCAGCAGCGCGGCGAGGGCATCCGGTTCGAGGCCCTCCGTCGGCAGGCGGATGTCGACCAGTCCGAGCGGCGTTCCGTGAAGTCGTACGACGGACATCGAAGAGCCGTAAGGCAGGCCGGACTCGCTGCGGCCAGGATTAAGACGCGGCAGCGGCGCAGACAGCTCGATCTCGTCCATCCGCACCGGTGCGAAGTCGGGCGAGCGAGGCTCCTTTGAATCGGACGCAGTCATCGTCTGCTTCTATTCAAGCGGTGCCGCCAAAATCCGGCCAGGCTGGCCCAGAGAAAGCCGGTGCCACTCGAAAGCACGCCGACCAGGATGGCGCTGGCTCGCAGGGCGCCGGCAGTGTCGCCCGCGAGCAGGTCGCGCAAGCCCCGGCCGATGCCCCGCGGAAGGGTGATCGCGAGGTGCTGCCGCTCGGAGCTGAGGCCTTCGCTGGAGCCGACGTAGCAGGCGAGGTTCGCCTTACCGACGCCCTCCTCCCAGCAGCGGCGGACAAAGTAGCCGAGGGAGGCGCGCTCACGGGTGACGGTGTGGTGCACGCGAGCGGCGGGCTGGTAGAGCCACACCGCCTCGGGGACTCGCTGTCTCACGCGGATCGCCAGGTCTGTGTCATCGGGGATGTTGCCGGCCGCGCGGACGACACCGCGGGAGCGGATCTCGCGAGGCGCGTCGGCGTCGCCCTCGCCCTCGCGAAAGCCGCCGACCTTCCGCAGGACGGACGCGCGCACCGCCATGTTGGCCCCTATCGGGTTGCGGATCGGCGCCAACCGGTCGGGCAGTCCGGTGTAGCTGCAGCCGAACACCCAATAGAACTCCTCTGGCACCCAGCGGGGTTTGGCACCCTCCCAGCGCGGCAGCAGGGCGCCGCCGGTGCCAACCGTGGCAGGGTCGGCGAAGCACTCTTGCAGGGCGGCGAGCCAGCCCGGCTCCGCTCGTGCGTCGTCGTCGATGAAGGCGACGATGTTGCCGCCAGCGGCGTCGATTCCGCTGTTGCGGGCACCCGCCAGCCCGCGAGAGCGGTCATTGGCGACCGCAGTGACGTTCGGAAACGCCGCGATGACTCGCTCCAGCAGACGTATGTTGTGATCGACGACAACGATTGTCTCTAGCGGCGGGTGCGTCTGCCCATCGAGGGAGCGCAGGCAGGCCTCGAGGTCGCTCCATCGCTTCTCGTCGTAGGCGGAAACGACGACGGATGTCGCGTGGTCGGCGCCGCCGGGCATGACTTTCAGACGGTGGCCGTCTCGGCTTCTTTGGGCGTGCTGCTGGGGACCGGTTGGCGCTCGCTGCGAATCGCGCGGCGGCGGCGGGCCTCACCGAGGATGGTGCCCAGTACGCGGAAGCCATCGCGGAAAGTCTTCAGGTTGCTCTGGCCGGAAATCCGGTTCTCCTCGTAGCTGGGGACCTCGGTGATTTTCATCCCTGCGGCGGCGATGCGCAGGTTGATCAGGGTCTCCACCTCGAAGCCCGGGGCGTCAAGGGAGATGAAGGGCAGGCAGCGCGTCCAGAAGGCGTTGTAGCCGTAGCAGAGGTCTGTGAAGTGCGTGCCGTGTAGGAGGTTGGCGGTCGTGCTCAGGAAGGTGTTGCCGAGTCGGCGGAGCGAGGTGATGTCGGCGCTTCCACCACCCTCGAGGAAGCGGGAGCCCTTGGCGAAGTCGGCGCCCGCCTCGAGTGCTTCGACGAAGCGGGGGATCTCGGCTGGGTCCGCCGAGCCGTCCGCATCGAGCATCACGACGAGATTGCCGGTTACGGCGGCGAAGCCGGTGCGGAGGGCGTCGCCCTTGCCCCTTCCGCTCTGCGTTACCACCCGAATCTCGGGGCAGGCCCGCCGCGCCGCTTCGATGGTGTTGTCCTGTGAATTGCCGTCGACCAGGATCACCTCGTGGATGTGATCGGGGAGCCGGCTGAGGACGTTCCCGATGTTCTGCGCCTCGTTCATGGCCGGGACCACCACGCTGACCAGCGTGTGCCGGTTCCGTCTGCGATCGGGGCCTGTGTAGGGGACTGAGTCCCGCGCGGCAAGCGCCTCGACGTCGATGAGCGGAACGCCGCCGACCTGGCTCGGAGTGGCGGCCGGGGCCTCCAGTAGGTCGAGGGGTCGCGGCAGAAGGCTGACCGGCACCCCAATCGACTTGAAGGCGCGCACAAGGTCGAGCAGCCCTTCGTCATCGGCATGCTGCGTTGCGATGACGACCCGGTCCGCGTGATAGCGGTCGACCACTTCGAGAGCTGCGACGCGTCCGGTGCCCTCTTCGTCGGGCAGCACCGTGCCGACCACAGCCGCATAGGCCCGCAGTGGTGCGTAAGCCCGCAGGCGCTCGGCGGTCGGCTGATCGCCGACGAGGACCCAGCGCTCGACCTTGTCGAGTCGCCTCAGCGCAGGTGCTGCGATGGCGCGTGCTCCGCCGTCAAGCGCGATGAACAGGCCCCAGAGCGCTAGCTGCATGGGGCCTCCAATGGGAGTTAAGAGCGACGCCGACCAGGCGAAGAGCGCTGCGGCGAGGAGGCGGATTACGGGCCATGCCATGCCGTTCTCTCCAGCAAACAGCCCCCGAGACGGCCTGGCGCCGTACACGCCAAGCGCGCTGTTGGTCACGATCAGCACTAGCGGTGCCACCGGAAGCGCCGGAAAGAGAGGCGATCCGCTCATCAGGCCGATCGTGATCAAAGCAGCGCATGCGGCGAGCAGGTCGGTGGTGGGAAGCAGCCACCATCCAAGGCCCCGTTTGGTGCGAGGGAGCGTACCGAGCATCGGTCGATCCTGGACGACGGCTTCCTGGCGCGCCGGGGGAGTGTGCAGCGGGGCGTCTAGCGGAAAGTCGATTGAGGAGGGCATATCGAAACGGTCGGTCCGGGCAGGGGTTCTGTTAGGTGCGGAGGCCATTTCTCAAGGCAACAATGCTTCCCCATGCCTATCGGCAACCGCGTGCAATCACGTTAGCGTGTCCCAATTAGGAAACTCGCGAATTTGGGGTTATGCAATGCATATGTGCAGGTTTCGACGCAGACGGAAGCCGATTTTCGGGTACGACTTTCGGGTATGGGATGCGGCGTGCTTCGTCATCGCCGCGGCAGCGGACCTATAGCCCGTAGGCCTCGGCCAGCTCCGGGTCCTTCTGCGCCAGCATCTCCGCCAGCTCGACCATTACCTTGCACTGCTTCCAGGTGGCGTCGTCCTGCATCTTGCCGTCGATCATGTGCACCCCCCGGCCGTCCGGGATCGCCTCCAGCACTTTCTTGGCGAACTTGACCTCCTCCGGAGGAGGGCTGAAGACCTTCTTGGCGATGTCGATCTGGACCGGGTGCAGCGACCAGGCTCCGACGCAGCCCAGTAGGAACGCAGCTCGGAACTGGGTTTCGCAGCCGGCGGTGTCCTTGATGTCGCCGAAGGGGCCGTAAAACGGGAGGATTCCCACTGACGCGCAGGCATCGACCATGCGGGCGATCGAGTAGTGCCAGGGGTCCTGCTGGGCGCTGACCCGGTCCGCCTCGGGGTTCTCAGGGTCCGTCGGGTCCTCCATGACCCGGTACCCGGGGTGGCCACCGCCGACCCGGGTCGTCTTCATCCGCCGCGAGGCGGCCAGGTCCGCGGGGCCGAAGCTCATCCCCTGCATGCGGGGGCTGGCCGCGGCGATCTCCTCGAGGTTGACCACTCCCTGCGCCGTCTCCAGAATCGCGTGAATCAGGATCGGGTGGTCGAGAACGGCCTTCGCCTCCAGCTGTGCGAGCAGGCGATCGACGTAGTGGATGTCCCAGGCACCCTCCACCTTGGGCACCATCACGACCTCGAGCTTGTCGCCGATCTCGGTGACGAGCGTTGTCAGGTCGTCGAGCACCCAGGGGCTCTCCAGCGAGTTGACTCGAGTCCACAGCGACGTCTGCCCGAAGTTCGACTCTCTTGCCGCTTTGATCAGCCCCTCGCGCGCGGCCTCCTTGCGGTCGACCGGGATCGCGTCCTCGAGGTTGCCAAGCAGGATGTCGGTCTTCTTGGCGATGTCAGCCGCCTTGGCGACCATTTTCTCGTTCGAGAAGTCGAGGAAGTGGATCATCCGCGACGGCTTGACCGGGATCTCGCGCAGCGGCTCCGGGGCGCCTATCGCAAGCGGGTGAAAGAAGTCTCTGGGGTTTCTCAAGCTGCTCCTCGGATCGATTAAGTCGTGCGGCCGAAGTCGTGCGGCCGGAAATGTGGTGTGGCCGAAATCTAGTCGACCCCCCGATTCGCCGTCTGGTCACATTTGCCGCCTGTTCGCGCCCTACATTGCAAGCGAGGATGACCGCCTCCAGGTCCGACTGCACAGGAGAGTGGACGCTGCCGGATGACGCCCGTCCGCCGCTGATCGGTGAGCTCGTGGCGCGAATCGACGAGGCCGTTGCCACGGCGCGAGCGTCGGAGGCGGCGGTGATGACGGTTGGTGCCGCCGCTCTGGATGCGGCCGAGCAGGCGCGCCGGGCAGCGGAGCTCGCGGAGCGGGCCAGCGCCGCGATGCTGCGGGATAGGCAGGGCGACGAAGATGGCAGCCTGCGCGACTTTTCGATCCATGCCGACCGCGTAGCTGCTCGGTTGCGAGCGCTGGAGCGGGCTCCGATCAGCGTTCGGCGAACCAACGGCGGCGCAGCTCTCGAGCGACAAGCCGTGTGATCGCACCGGCGGGCCGAAGCTCAGAGCCATCGAGCGAGCGGACCGGCTCCACACCTCGCACTGAGCCACTAAGGAAGACCTCGTCGCCTCCGAGCAGGTCGACCCTCGTCAGATCCGTCTCCTGCACCTCGATTCCCGCCGCCTGGGCGACGTCGATTACGCGGGCTCTCGCGACTCCCGGAAGGATCCTGCCGTCCAGGCGGGGCGTTGCGAGGGCGCCGTCGCGCACCGCAAAGAGATTGGCCCGCGAGCCCTCCAGCACGGCTTCGTCGCGATCGAGCAGCAGCGGAACCGGTTCGTCGGATTCCCCCTCTGGTTCGACCGACGCCGTTGCCGAGACGTCCGCGGTGCCGTCTGTGCCCGCAAACCCCGCCTGCAGCCGTTCGAGTTGCGAGCGGTCGGCCCACTTGTGAGCACCAAGTCCGCCTGGCATGACCGCGCTGCGCAGAGCGACTGCCCGCTCGGCGGCAGGGAAGACGAGTGCGGGGTCAACCTCTGCGGCGCCGGCATCCAGCGCGATGGCCCCATTTCGTTGAGGCTGCGCCGTCACACGGACTCGGCCAAGGTCTAGCGAGGCTGCTTCCTCGGCGACCAGTTTCCGCGCCTCATCACCGAGTTCGAGGTCGAACAGCGTCCGCAGGCTCGCGCCGAGCCTCGCCAGGTGCGCGTCGACCTCGATCGGCCGCCCGCCGACCACCAGCAGCGTCTCGAAGACTCCCCTGTTGGGGTCGGGATGCGCGGTGACGGGCATGCCGGGCTATTTTGAAGAGATGTCGAGCGCGCGTCCGACGACGATCCAGCCGGCGGAGGGACCCCTGGAGCTGCGGGTGAGGCGACTTGACGAGCTGCATGACCCCGAGCGGGCCTTTGCTCATCTCTTCGGAGACAGCCCGAACGCCTTCTGGCTGGACAGCAGCAGCAGTGTCGATGAGCGGGCCCGCTTCTCCTTCATCGGCGACAGCGGTGGCCCGCTCGGTGCGGTCATCGCTTACGACGTAGGCACCGGCGAGGTCCGGGTTGAGCGCGGCGGCGAGGTGGAGATCCTCCGCGAGTCGATCTTCGATTACCTCGGCCGCGAGAGCCGCCGGCTCCGACGCTCCCCCGGCAACCTGCCATTCGACTTCGACTGCGGCTTCGTCGGCTATTTCGGCTACGAGCTGAAGGCCGACTGCGAGGGCGAGGCCGCCCACGACGCTCCGACGCCCGACGCCGCCTTCGTCTTCGCCGACCGGTTGATCGCCTTCGACCACCTGGAGCGCCGCACCTACATTCTCTGCGCGACCGAGCTGGACGGCGCGGAGAAGGGGGAGAGATGGATTGGCGAAACAAAGCGCCGGCTCGCGGCGTTGCCGCCGCTTCCCGACCCGGAACACGCGGGTACATTGGCCGACGGCGAACTGGTCGATTTCCACCTCAGGCACTCCCACGAGCGCTACCTCGATGACATCGCCACCTGCAAGCAGCGCCTGTTCGAGGGAGATACCTACGAGGTTTGCCTAACCAACAAGGTGATCGCTGAATGTGCCCCGGATCCGTTGCGCCTCTATCGCAACCTGCGCCGCGTCAATCCGGCGCCGTTTGCCGCCCTCCTGCGCTTCGGCGACGTCGCGGTGCTGAGTTCCTCTCCAGAGCGCTTCCTCAGCGTCGATCGCGACCATTGGGCTGAAGCGAGGCCGATCAAGGGCACACGCCACCGCGGCGATACGCCCGCAGGGGACGCGCGCCTGGCGGAGGGGCTGCGCGCCGACGAGAAGAGCCGCGCCGAGAACGTTACGATCGTCGACCTGCTCCGCAACGACCTCGGCATCGTCTGCGAGTACGGCACCGTGCACGCGCCCCAGCTGATGGAGGTCGAGACCTACGAGACCGTGCACCAGCTCGTCTCGACCGTGCGCGGCCGGTTGCGCGAGGACGTCGAGCCGCCTGACTGCATTCGAGCCTGCTTCCCGCCGGGCTCGATGACCGGCGCTCCGAAGCGGCGGACGATGGAGATACTCGACGAGTTGGAGGGAGAGGCAAGAGGGGTCTACTCCGGCGCCATCGGCTACCTCGGTCTGGGCGGCGGCTGCGACCTCAGCGTTGCGATTCGGACGATCGTGATCGACGGCGAAACGGCGACTATTGGAGCCGGCGGCGCGATCGTGCTCGATTCGAATCCAGGGGAGGAGCTCGAGGAGATGCTGCTCAAGGCCCGGGCGCCGATGCGTGCAATCGATCCGAGTGCCGACGCCCTGACGGCATTTGAGCGCGCGCTCGAGGCGAGTCGGGGCTAGCGCCTCGATCCCGGTGGAGCGCCGGGCGAGGCCGCAGCGCTCGGCGGCGGTGCGTCGATATCCTTCGCCTCTCACTTCGAGCGGAGCCAATTCCGCCCCGGGCGTCCAGCCCCCAACCTCAGCGAGCTAGGAGATATGGCCGTAGAAACCGCCGCCTACACCGAGCAGACCGACATCCAGCGCGACATCACCGAGATGGTTCGCCAGTTCGTCGACGAGCAGATCATCCCCAACGCCGAGCATTACGACCACGAGGACTCGTTCCCCGAGCCGATCGTCGAGCAGATGAAGGAGCTCGGGCTCTTCGGGGTGACGATCCCCGATGAGTACGGAGGCATGGGCCTCGACCTGACGACCTACGCGATGATCGTCGAAGAGCTGTCAAGGGGTTGGATCTCGATCTCCGGCGTCGTCAACACGCACTTCATCGGCTCCTATCTGCTGATGAAGTTCGGTACCGACGAGCAGAAAAACCACTTCTTGCCGAAGATGGCGACGGGCGAGATCCGCGCGGCGTTCTCGCTGTCCGAGCCGGAGGTGGGCTCCGATGTGCAGGGCATCAAGTCGACCGCCAAGAAGGGGGACGACGGCAACTGGGAGCTGAACGGCCAGAAGATGTGGGTGACCAACGGGCTGGGCTCGGGCGTCGTTTTCGTGTTGATGAAGAACGACCCGAAGGCCGACCCGCCCTACAAGGGGATGACCTGCTTCATCACCGAGAAGGAGCCCTGGGTCGAAGAGAACAGCGGCGCCTTCAAAGGGCTGATCGTCCCCCCGAAGATCAAGAAGATGGGCTACAAGGGCGTCGAGTCGACGGAGCTCGTCTACGACGGCTACCGCTGCCCGCCGGAGCGGGTGCTGGGCGGCGAGGAGGCAGGCGTCGGGCAGGGCTTCGTGCAGATGATGGACGCGCTCGAGGTGGGGCGCGTAAACGTTGCGGCCCGCGGCGTCGGTATCGCTCAGCGCGCCCTCGAGCTCGCCCTGCGCTACAGCCAGGAGCGCAAGACCTTTGGCAAGCCGATCGCCCAGCACCAGGCGATCCAGTTCAAGCTCGCCGATATGGCGACCAAGATCGAAGCGGCGCGGCTCCTGACGCGGAAGGCGGCGCGGATGAAGGACGCCGGCGAGCGCTCCGACCTCGAGGCCGGCATGGCCAAGCTGCTCGCTTCCGAGACCGGCAAGGAGTGCGTGGAGGAGTGCTTCCGCATCCATGGCGGCTACGGCTACTCGAAGGAGTACGAGATCGAGCGCCTCTACCGCGACGCACCGCTGCTGCTGATCGGAGAGGGCACGTCTGAGATCCAACGGATGGTGATCGGCAAGAAGCTCCTACAGAGGCACAAGATCTAGTCGGATGGCGTCGACCGCCGAGCTGATCAAGACCGCAGTGGAGCGATTCCAGGCCGAGGTTCCGGCGCTGCAGAAGCTGAAGCTCGTCTTCGGGCTGGAACTGAAGGGCAGGAAAGACATCCAGCTCTACCGGGTTGAGGTCCCGGGGCCGAAGATCAGCAAGGACCTGGCGCAGGACGAGCGCATCCTGGTCCAGATCGACCGGCCCGAGTTCAACCAGCTGGCCGAGCGCGGCACGCTGACGAGCTATCGAAAGGCATTCGAGACCGGTCACATCAAGGCAACCGGCGACTCGAACGTGAAGAAGCTGATCGCCCAGGTGGTTGAGCGCCAGGAGCAGCGTGCCCGCCTGAGAAAGGTTCGCTGACGCAGGCGTGTCGCGCCCGAGCGCACGTCGGGTCGTGCCGCTGCGGCAAGCCGGAACGCGGCGCCGGCTCGAGGCGCCTCAGGAACTTCCGCGCGGATAGCATCCGCGCCGTCCAAAC
>JBAVGD010000316.1:0-2333 GCA_049684635.1 Solirubrobacterales bacterium
GCTCTTGTGCGAGATCCGTCGCGAGCATCCGAGCGCGTCGGTGCCGCTCATCCTGCGCACGCTCGTCGCCGACGGGCGGCTCGGCGCCGGCGCGATCTCGGCGGCGACGGTGGCGCGCCTGTACAGCGAGCAAGGCCTCGACCGCATTTCGTATCGCGGCCCGGATACGCACACGCGCCTGCGCTGGCAGGCCGACCGCCCCTCAGCGCTGTGGCATGGCGACGTGTGCCACGGCCCCGCGCTCGTCGTCGACGGCAAGAGCCGCCCGCTGCGCGTCCACGCGTTTCTCGACGACGCGTCACGCTACGTCGTCGCGCTTGAAGCGCACCACGCCGAGCGCGAGGTCGACATGCTCGGCATGCTCGTCGCTGCGCTGCGCCGCCACGGTCTGCCCGACGCGCTCTACCTCGACAATGGATCGACCTACGTCGGCGAGGCGCTGCGTCTCGGCTGCGAGCGCCTCGGCGTCACGCTCTTGCACGCGCGTCCGTACGACCCGCAGGCGCGCGGCAAGATGGAGCGATTCTGGCGCACGCTGCGCCAGGGCTGCCTCGATCACCTCGGCAGTCTTACGTCGCTGCACGACGTGCAGGTGCGCCTGGGCGCCTTTCTCGATCAGCACTATCACGTCGCGCCGCACGCGGGCCTGATGGGCAAGACGCCCGCCGACGTGTGGGACTCTTCCGAGCGCCACCGCAAGGCCGACCTCGTCTCGGAGGACGCGCTCGGCCGCGCGCTCACCGTGCGTGTGCGCCGGCGAGTTCGTCGCGACACCACCGTGTCGATCGACGGTCGCGACTTCGAGCTCGACCAAGGCTTTTTCGCCGGCCGGCTCGTCACCGTCGCCTACGCGCTCGTCGGCGATGACCTGCCGTTTGTCGAGCACGACGGCAAGCGCTTCGTCCTGCGCCCCGTCGACGCTCAGGCCAACGCCAAGAAGAAGCGGCGCCGAGCCCAGTCGCCCATTGCCCCGTCGCTGCCGTTTGACCCGCCGGGCGCGCTGCTCGATCGCGCCGCCGGCCGCCCGCCCCGCCACAAGGAGGATTGACCATGAGCTACCTCGCCGCGTTCGGTTTCAAAGAACCCCCTTTCTCCAAAGAGGTCGCCGACCCAGATCTCTGGCTGCCGCCGTCCAAGCAGGCCGCCGTCGACACGCTCCTCGATGCGCTCGGCGAGCACGCCTCGGTCGTGCTCACCGGCGAGCCCGGCGTCGGCAAGACCTGCGTCCTGCGCGCGCTGCGCCACCGCATCCCCACCGCCGGCTTTCGCCTCACGTACTGCCATAACGCCACGCTCGGCCGGCGCGACTTCTATCGCCAGCTCTGCGTCGCGCTCGGCCTTCAGCCCAGCGCCACCGCCGCCGGCGTCTTCTACGCCGTCTCGTCGCTCGTCGAGGACTTGGCCAAAGATCGCGTCCATCCGGTCTTTCTCCTCGACGAGGCGCATCTGCTTCACCAGGATACGCTCGATCACTTGCACATCCTGCTCAACTATCAATGGGACTCGCGCGCGTTGCTCTCGCTCGTGCTCGTCGGCTTGCCCGAGCTCGGCGACCGCCTCGCGCTGCGGCGCAACCGGTCGCTGCACTCGCGCTTGCACCACCGCATCACGCTCGACGCGCTCACGCCCGACGACACCGCCGAGTACCTGCGCACCCGCGTGCGTCGCGCCGGCTGCGACCGCGAACTCTTCGCCTCCGACGCCGTCGCCCTCTTGCACGAAGCCACCTCCGGCGCCATGCGCGAGATCGACCGCCTCACCTCCGCCGCGCTCCGCGAGGCCGCTCGCAAGAAGCGCCGCCTCGTCGAGCGCGACCTCGTTGCGCGCGCCATCGAGGCCGGCGCTCGCGATCACCAAGCCGCCTGACCAGCCTCGCTCTTCCTACCGTCGCTGGCCATCACTCGCCTGCACGCCTACGTCCAGGGCGCGATGGCCATCAGCACGCTGCACGCGCACGTGCAACCCACCATGGCCATCAGCACACTGCGCGACATCGCGCGCGGCGACGCTGGCCATCAGCAAACTGCATGCGCACATGCACGCCGACGATGGCCATCAATCAGCCGGTCGTGATGCCCATCAACCAGCCTGCGCCGCAACACTCGATACATCCCGCCGGCAACACCTTCTACAATGATGCGGTGGCGAGCTGCGAATGCGACAGCGGGCAGGGCAACTGCCACGACCTGTGCGACGTGTCGATCTGCCTCGACCCCGCGGCCACCGACGACAAGCTGTGCAGCGACTGTGTGGCCGACGACGCTATCTGCGACCAGACCGACAACTGCATGGCCGACAGCGACTGCGCCACCTGGCTGGCCTGCGTGGACGCC
>JBAVGD010000317.1:0-5736 GCA_049684635.1 Solirubrobacterales bacterium
TCCGGCCGATGAAAGAGCCGTGCGACGCCTTCGCTGGAAATCCGCTGCGGGTCCAACGGTCTTTGCCCTTATGGCAATCGCACTGCTGGTCTACGACCATCTCAACCGCCGCGTCACCGAGCTTGTCTTCTGGCTCACCCTGGTGCTGATCGTCGCGGTCTTCGCGCGGATGATCGAAACCGTGCGCACCCAGTCGCGCGCCCTTCAGCGAGCCCGCCGGATCGCCATCAGCGATCAGGTCACCGGCCTGGAGAACCGCCGCAAGCTGCGAACCGCGGTTGAAGCGACGCTGCGGCAGCCAAACGATCGCCGAGCCCTGGTGTTGCTCGAGCTCGAGGGCCTGCGGGCCTACAACGACCGCTTTGGCTATGCAGCCGGCGACGAGCTGCTCCGCCTCTTTGCGAAAAGCCTGGTCGACGCGGTAACCCCGCTCGGGGGTAGCGCCTACCGGATCGATACGAACCAACTGGCCGCACTCGTCCCTGCCGGTGAGCAGCAGCTCGGCGAGGTCGTCCTCGCGGCAACCTCATCGCTGCGGGAATTGGAAGGGGACCAGCTGATCAGCAGCTCCTACGGCGAGGTTGTAATTCCCGACGATGCGAATGACCCTGATCTCGCGTTCCAGATCGCCGGGCAGCGCCTCAGCGCGCATAAGCAGCGCCAGCACCGGTCAGCCCGGCGGCAGGCACATGCTGTGCTGATGGCGGCCCTCGCCGCCCGCCGACCCGATCTGCGCGACCACCTACGGGCCGTCACCTACCGAGCTATCTCCCTCGGTAGGCGTCTGGAAGTCGGTATCGCGGTAATCGATGACATCGCCCTCGCGGCGGAGCTGCAGGAAGTGGGGCTGCTGGCGGAGTCGCAGTCCGGACCGGCACAGGGACTATCTCTCAACGGTGATGGCCAACCGGGGTCCCCCAGCCACACTGTTGACGCAGAGAAAATCATCGCCGCCGCACCGGGTCTGAAGTCGGTGGCTCGCCTGGTTCGCGCAAGCTCAGAGCACTACGACGGCAACGGCTACCCCGACGGCCTTGTGGGCGAGGCGATTCCGCTTGGGTCGCGCATCATCGCCGTCGCCGGAGCATTTGCGGCGATGACCTCCCCCGACGGTCATCTCAGCGGAAGGACGCCGGAGGAGGCTCTCGCCGAACTGCGCTTCCATGCCGGCACTCGATTCGACCCCCGGGTCGTGGACGCTCTCGCCGCGGACCTCGCCGAAGAGCGCACTCCGGTGCCTGCCTAGAGATTCGCTCGCACGCCGGGGCTCGCCTTCCCAACAAGCAGCCAGGCGACGTGAGTCAGGCGTCCTCGAGGCTATTCAGCTTCGTGCTGCGCTTCTTCGAGCCGTTCCCGGGCTTCCTTCCCAGCCTTTTCGATCTTTTCGCCGGCTTCCTCTCCAGCTTTTTCGATCTTTTCGCCGGCTTCTTCACCGCCCTTTTCACTGCCTTCCTTTGCTTCTTTCTTGGCGTTCTTCAGGCCCTGTTCGATGTCCTTCTTGCCGGCTTCGGCTCCACGCTTTGCTTCTTCAGCACCCTTTTCGATGCCTTCCTGGACATTGCCACCATTGCTCCCACCGCACCCCGACCAGGCAAGCCCGGCAGCCGCGATCGCCAGCACGGCCACCACGCCGAGTGCCGGCTTCCTTCGTCTTTTCCTCAGGCTCGCATCGGACACGCTGTCTCCTCTCGGTTTCCCCGCGAACAGGACGGTCCCGCAATCCTCGCATCCCCGCAGACTCCATGCGACAGCCGGGGCCTAAGATCGGCCCGTGGCCAGCATGCATGTTCTCCGCGTCTTCATCAACGAGGATGGCGAATGGGGCAATCCGCTCGGTGTCTTCCTCGCCGGCAGCCAAATCCCGAAAAGGGAGCGGCCGAAAATCGCCGCAGAGTTGGGCTTCAGCGAGACAGTCTTCGTGGAAAGCCCCAGCAACGAAATCCGCATCCACACACCGCGGGTCGAGCTGCCGTTCGCGGGGCATCCAACCGTAGGGACCGCCTGGCTCCTCGCCAGGGAGGGCGTTCCGGTCGACTTCCTGCGCGTGCCGGCCGGGGACCTGAGAGTTCGGACCGAGCCCGGCGCGGCCTACATCACCGCCGACCCGGCGTGGGCGCCGCCCTTCA
This sequence comes from Solirubrobacterales bacterium, assembly GCA_049684635.1. Taxonomy (GTDB): domain Bacteria; phylum Actinomycetota; class Thermoleophilia; order Solirubrobacterales; family 70-9; genus VRUE01. The sequence continues at coordinate 2,127 of JBAVGD010000317.1, forward strand.
CCTACCGCCAGCTCGCTTCGCCGGCCGATGTGCGTGACCTGAAACAGCCCCCCGGAAACAAGAAAAACATCTATGCCTGGGCGTGGATCGACGAAGCGGCCGGGACGATTCGGGCTCGTTCCTTCGTTCCCGAGGCAGGAATCGACGAGGACGAGGCAACGGGGTCCGCGGCACTGGGCCTCTGCGCTCGCCTCGATCGCCCGGTCGTCATCCATCAGGGCCACGGTTCGGTAATCGTCGCTCGCCCCGTTTCCGGTGGTCTGGTGGAAGTCGGTGGAGGCGTCAGCCTCGACGAGGTGCGCAGCACCCGAACACCACCTGAGCGTCGATCGCGGAGCTAATCGAGGTTGAGAGCCTTCAGGATGGCAAGGCCGAAGACACCCACGATGGAGATGCCAAGCAATCCACCCGTCCACCTCGTTCGCCTGGGCAACTGCTCTACCAGCGCCGGTTTCGGTGGCACCTCGACCTCCCGAGTCGGCTCTGGCAAGACGTCTCGATGCTGCCAGGGCCAATGGCCGGTTGTCTCCATGTCGAGAGCGACGCTGAGGAACTCGCGAATCAGGACAATGATCGCAAGTGTGCCCACGTCTTTGAGCGTCCGGTCGACGGAGGCGGTGCTGATGATGTCTCCGGCCACGAGAAAGGTGAGGCCGAGCACGATCACGCGCAGCAGGTTCCGCCGGTACGGCGCGAACTCCCCCTCCAGGCTGTCCCACCGGGTGATGTCAGACACGTTGAGAACCGTGCCCTTCCAGCCCCAGCGAACGATTAGGGCCCGCACCATGCCAACGCTGGCGGTAACCAGTCCGACGACGATGATCGCCACCCCGATGAACTCCAGCGAGGCAGAGAGCGGCTCTATCACGTCTCGACGCATCTGGCCTCCCCGAGCCTACACCTCAACCAGTCAGCCCGTTAGCGACCAGAATCGGCCTGCTTCGTCGCTGAGTTCGCGCTGGGTTAGCGCCCGCATCTCCTTGACCTTGGCCCCGCGCAGCACCCGAAGTCGATGGAGCCTCTTGCGGAGGTAGTAGAGCCGGATCGACTCAGCCCCCTTTGCACTGCAGAGTTCCGGAATCGGGGTCTGTTCGTTCATTACATCGGCCGGGTTCGAGCTGTGCTGCATCCCCAGAAGGTGGCCGACCTCGTGGACCATCACGGCACAGAGTCCGTCGAAGACGATCGGCTGTGCGTACGTTCGGTCGATCCAGAGAATGCAGCCGACCGAGCCCGGCGGGGCCTGCGTCGGCACCTGCGTGGCCACCCCCGCAGCGACCGCGGCGTTCCCCAGATGGTCCAGGGAGCCGTGCGGAACGACCTGCTTGTCAATGGTCGAGCATGCCATCGGTTCCCGGCCCCAGAACTGGACCGCGAGGTCGTAGGCGAAGTTGAGGCGAGGAGGGAATGGGGCCGCGTGCGCCGCGATCGACAGCGCAAGGAAGATGGCAATGACCATCGCTCCCAGCAGTCTCTTCATGGACGATTCCCGCCTCTCTCCCGCGAGGGACCCCGATACTTCCAACGCCTCCGGATGGACCCCCGATGGCTATGAGCTCATCCCTTCGTGTGCCGGCGCCCGAATTTGTGGACCCAGCTCTTTGGTTAAGCGCAATCGAGGTGAAGTTCGCCCCCGTGATTTGGGCAGGCGGCTGAGTAGCGGCGCCTTTGCGGACCCAATTGACCGCCCTGTCGGCAGCAGCCCTATAGAACGACCTCGAACTTGCCGACCACAGAGGCGGCCGACGAGCGCCATGGCTTCGCCCTTCGGCGCGCGGACACCGGCGATCTCGAGTGGCTTCCCCCCGATCTGCGGGCCTTCAAACCGGCAGAGCCCGGCGAATACACGCTGCGCCCGACCGGCGAGGTGGTGGTGGATCCAGATTTCCTCTCCACCTGGATTGCCGAGCGCCACGACCAGCCGTCTGGCAAGCCTTAGGGAGGCGCCGGCCGTCGGCGGCGCCGATCCCGCCAGCACCATGAGTGCTTCGTCCCCGAGCCATCCGGGTAGATTCATTGCGATGCTCGCAGACGCGAAAGCCACCAGTGGATTTGCCGTCGACGACCTCGACGCGGCGAAGAGCTTCTACGCCGACACGCTGGGGCTGGAGGTCGCCGTCCTCAGCGAGGAGGCCGGACTTCTTTCGCTCAAGCTTGCCGGCGGCCGCGACAGCCTCATCTACCGGAAAGCGGACTTCACCCCCGCCACCTACACGATCCTCAACTTCGAGGTCGACGACATCGACTCCGCCGTGGACGAGCTTTCCTCCCGCGGAGTCACCTTCGAGCGCTACGAGGGCTTCGACCAAGACGACAAGGGCATCGCCCACGGGCCCGGCCCCCACATCGCCTGGTTCAAGGACCCGGCGGGCAACATCCTCTCGATCCTCCAGCAGCCCTGACGGCCGCTGGGTTTGCCGGCACCGGCGAGGTCCATCCCACCCAGCAGGTCGCAAACACAGGGGCTCCAGCCCACGTCGGCGGCCGCGTCCAATCCACTTCCCTGTCGTTTTGCGGTCTCATCGCCCACCCGAGCCAGCGCCAAACCTCAGCACGGCAGAATATGGGGCGGGAAGGACTCGAACCTTCGACCGACGGATTATGAGTCGGGCTGGAAGCAGTCCGTAGAGCCGAATCTGGCCTGGTAGAGCGAATCGCGTCCAAGGAGTTCGGCTGAGTTCGGTGGAGTCGGGGACCAATTTCGGGACCAAGTTTTCAGGGACGCGTCGCCGTGGCCGAAGCGGCAGACCGGGCATCGTGCATCGCGACCACGTAGACCCGCTCAGACGACTCCTCGTAGCGATAGAGAAGGATCATCCACGACCAGGGACCAAGCACGAACCGAGTTGGCGCCCATTGCCCTGCCAGCTCAGCGCCGGCCAACGGGAAGGTTTCGAGCACTCTCAGTGAGCGGACGACCCGCGGCCACGTGTCATCCGGAAGCCCGAGGGCCAGGATCGCCTCCTCCACGTCCCGCCGTACGCGCGGGGTGACGATGACCTGCGCCACTCAGGCCAGCTCGTCGAGCGGCGTTCCTTCACCGCGGGCGGCTTGGGCGAGCCCCTCCTGCGTCCGCTCCCAAGCGCCTGGAATCGCATCGAGGATTTCCGTGATGCGCGCTGCGTCCGGGTCGGCGTCGTCGAGCGCAGTCGACAGGAGCGAGCGGGCGAGCGTCCCCTCTTGAACGTGCGTGCGCTCAGCGAGGCTTGCGAGCTTGTGGGCATGCTCGTCGTCGAGCGTCACGTTGATGCGTCTCGCAGGCATTGCCATCTGATCGGATGCTACACGAATCGTCACAAGGCGTGCAAGCTCTAGGATGCCGCGTCGTTCGGCTTGCGACGCTTCTTGGAGCGCTGCGTCTTGTTCTTACCGTACGTCTTCGGCAACCGTTTGCGGCCCTTCCTTGGTTTTGCGGAACTCGGGCGTGTCGTCAATCAGGTCATAGGTCCCATCCGGAATGCTTCCCCAACCTCCGCACCTTGGACACGGCCCCACCTTGCTCCCGGTAATGGTTATGTCGCTGCCGGTACCTGCGAAAACCCCGTCGTAGCGACCTTCCCGAGGATGGGGCGGGAAGGACTCGAACCTTCGACCGACGGATTATGAGTCG
>JBAVGD010000318.1:0-8544 GCA_049684635.1 Solirubrobacterales bacterium
GTCCTGGGGCGTCTTCAGGACTCCCAGTTCGGCTCGCCAGCTGGCCACGATCGGGACCAGGGCGCGGGCGACCGCACTAATGTCGCCGTGCTTCGCTTGACGCACCGCGCTCTGCTCCGCGGCGACGATCTGGCGCTTGGCGCCCAGGCAGATCCGCTCGGCAGCGAGCGTGTAGGAATCCCTCGGGATCGTCTTGTCGTCCTTGGGATTGAGGGCGATGAAGGCGGCGACAGCAACCGCAAGGGCCAGCGCCGTGCCGGCCGTGAACAACCGGGCCCGGCGGGTCTCCCCGACAATCGGTCGCAGGCGTTCACCCAACCGACCCCGCGACTCCGTGTCCGTGTCGGCCGTGCGCAGCGAGGCGCCGCAGGAACTGCAGAATCTGTCGCCTGGCTCGTTGGGGGTCCCGCAGCGAGGGCAGTACACAAAGACCAACCTATAGAGGAGTCATTCTCGCCGTGGTCTACATTGGAGGCGATGATGCCAACAGGGAGACGGTGCTTCCGCGTTGGAGGATCTGCGGCCGTGTTCCTCGCGGCGCTGACTTTTGCCGCCTGCGGCTCGAGTGGCGAGCGAGCGCCGACCGAAGCGGCGAAGACGGATGGGGGCGGTTCCTTTCGTGCAGCTCCACCTCGTCCCGAGACGCGCACCGGCTCGCATCGCTCCATCGAGACTCGCACCAGCTCGCATCGCTCGCAAAAAACGAAATCGACGAGCTCTCCGGCTCGAGGCCGGGTTCAGCGCCCCCCAAAGGCCGCCTCCGGCTCCAGCCCGCGCAGGCATGACACGGCCCGGCTGGTGCACGGCCACCCCGGAGCGCGTCCATCGGCGGCTTGCCCGCGGCGGCTCGGCCGGGCAGAGTGCCTAGCCAACGTTCGGGCATCGCGCGCGTCGGCCCATCCGCAGCCAGTCAACGGAGCCGCTGAATGCGTGCAGACCGCAAGCCGCGCGCAGTGCAGGACGATCGCCGAAGACGAGCTTGCGGCCACGGAAGACGCCGGGCCGTCGTTCGAGCCCGCCGAATGCGAACGCTATTACAGCCACGAAGAATGCATGTCACTGTTGGAACATCAGATGCCTCGGTAGGATCGCCCGCCGGCGCCAGACTGTAAGGAGCCAACGCTGGCGATCGACGCTGCAGAGATATCGAATATCGAGGTCGAGCCGGGCGAGCTGCCACGGACGATGGCCGCCTGGGTTCTGCGGCGCGAGCGTGAGGGAGATCTCGATGACGCCTACGAGGTCGAGGAGGTGGAGGTTCCAGAGCCGGGGCCGTTTGAGGTTGTGGTCCGGGTCATGGCCGCCGGGGTCAACTTCAACAGCATCTGGGCGGCTCTAGCTGAGCCAATATCGGTGTTCGACTACGGCGACCATCCGACGTGGGGGCACCACATCGGAGGATCGGACGCCTCGGGCATCGTCTGGAAGGTGGGCACGGGGGTCACGCGCTGGAAACCCGGCGATGAGGTCGTGCTGCACGCGAATCAGGCCTCCTACGAGGACCCGGAGGTGCACGGACTTGACCCGCTTGCAGCACCGAGCCAGCTCGGCTGGGGATACCAGACCACGTGGGGGTCCTTTGCCCAGTTCGCCAAGGTTCAGGCTCAGCAGCTCCTTCCGAAGCCGCCAAGCCTGTCCTGGGTCGATTCTTCTGCCTATGCGGTGACGTACTTCACGGCCTACCGGATGCTGGTGACCCAGTGTCAGCTGCAGGCTGGACAGAACGTGCTGATCTGGGGTGGCGCCGGAGGCCTGGGTGTCTTCGCCACTCAACTTTGTCGGATTGCCGGCGCGAACGCTGTAGGGATCGTTTCGTCGCCGGAGAAAGGCGAGCTGGTGATGAGGCTAGGGGCCGCGGGCTATATCGATCGCACGGAGTTCGACGCCATGGTCAGACGAGGCGGAGAGAGTGCAAGGGAAGAGAAGGAGCGCTTCAAAGCCATGCGCCTTTTCGCCAAGAGAGTGAAAGAGATACTCGGCGACGCCCCCGACATCGTCTTCGAACACGTCGGCAAGGATGTCTTTCCGACGTCGGTCTTCACCGTGAAGCCGTTTGGCAAGGTGGTTACGTGCGGTGCGACCAGTGGCTACAAGGTCGACTTCGACGTTCGCTACCTGTGGATGCGGCAGAAGCAGATCATCGGCTCGCATGCGTTCAACGCGTACGAGTGCTGGCAGGCCAACGAACTCATCCATCAGGGGAAGATCCGCCCCGTCATGTGGCGCACGTTGCCCTTCGACGGCCTCCGTGAGGCTCACCAGCTTGTGCATGAGAACAAGCACCTCGGCAAGATCTCGATCCTGGTCGGCGCGACGGATGACGAGCAGGGCAAGACCGCGGAGGGCCCGGGGGCCCTCCGCATCGGGGCTGTGGAGTAGCCCCCAGTGTCGTCTGAACCGGCGCTGGAGAGCGCTTGCGGGTGGTGCGGCGCTTCCCTGGCAGGAGCCTCCAGGCGCCAATTCCACCGCGTGCTTTGCCCCGACTGTGGGGCTTGGACGATCGACCCGGTGCCAACCGACGAGATGCTGGAGCGGGCCTATGCGGATTGGTATCGGCCGACGGACGGGCGATTTTCCGGGGCTGGTGACCTTGTATTGCGGTACCTGCGTGGACGTCTGGCGAGCCGCCTCGACCGTATCGCGCCGGCTGGCCCGATCCTCGATGTCGGTGCGGGTGACGGGACGCTTATAGACGAGCTCATGGCCCGCGGGCGCGTCGCATTCGGAATCGACCGCCAGTCCTCTCACAGGTCGGTGCATGAGATGAATCTCGCCGAAGTGGGGGGAGATTGGGCCGCAATCGTGTTCTGGCACAGTCTTGAGCACCTGCCGCAAGCTGGAGTGGCGCTAGAACAGGCGGCCTCGATGCTCATGCCGGGCGGCGTGCTGATCGTTGCGCTCCCGAATCCGGACAGCGTTCAAGCGGCGGTGTTCGGAGATCGATGGTTCGGGATTGACTTCCCGCGCCACCTTGTGCATGTGCCGGCCCGAGCCCTGACCGCGCGGTTGACGAGCCTGGGAATGGCAATCGAGCGGGTCAGCTACGTGCGCGGTGGGCAGATCGTCTTCGGTTGGCTGCATGGGTGGGTTGGTCGCCTGCCGGGAAATCCGAATCTGTACGACGCGATCCGCCGGCGGCAGGCGCGGCAGAAGTCGATCTCTCGAGCCATGCGTATGGCAGCGCTCGTCACCGCAGCGGTCCTGCTTCCGTTTGCTGCGATTTGCGCCGCTCTCGAGTCGACATTTCGCCGTGGCGGCACCACCTACGTGGAGGCACGCCGAGTCTGAGCGGACGGGCATCAAGGTGGTGGTAGTGATGCCGATCCTCGAAATGTGATGCTTGACAGCCGGCTGAACCACCTGAAACGGTGCGGATGCGGTTTGTGGCGCTGCGGCGCCTGGTCCTGCTCGACTAGCAAGGAGAGTGCCTGTGCGCCGGATACGCAAGCGATTCACGTATGCGAACGTGATGTCGACGATCGCCCTGTTCTTGGTTCTCGGCGGCGGTGCCTTTGCCCTCGGCAGGCTGCCGAGGAAGAGCGTTGGCACCAGGCAGCTGAAGGCGGGGGCGGTGACGGCCGCCAAGCTTCACGCGAATGCTGTGACGAAAGCGAAGATCAAGGTGGGCGCCGTCGACGGGGGCAAGATCGCCGATGGTTCCGTGACGGGCACCGACATCAACGCCGAAAGCACTCCGTTCGGGCGGGTCGTGGCCAGGCTGAGAGGAACTGCGCCTTTGGGTTTGGCCGAAGAACTCAAAGTCTTTCCTTTGAACCCTTCGACCTACACGCAGGCGGCCAATGAAGTTGACACGTACTACGGCGCGGTGGACGTCACCTTCGCGGATAGCTGCAAAGCGCCCAGGGAAGCGACGGCGCTTCTCCTCGTCGACTCGGCGAACCCCGCCAAAGTCGAACCTTCCGAAAGCCTCGCCGGTCTTGGCTTTGCCGAAGACAAAGGCGAAGGGACCGTCACGAAGAGGATCGAGGTCGGTCCGTACCTCTTCTTCGGGAGCAGGTTCGAGCCCGGATCGTCGAAAAGCCGCACGGTCAATCTTGCCGTCGAAGGGGAATGCAAAGGCGGCGGTAGCGGTATCACCGCGACCTTCGGCGGCGTCGACGTGATCGGCACGAAATAGTCGGCACCTGTTTAGAGGTGGATTGAGAGGGTATTTGCTCAGTAGGTTCGCAGGGTCCAACAAGGTTGCTCGCGCATGCTTGCGTAGGTAGTAAGACTCGAGACATTGGAGGCGGTGACGTGGGTAAGAGGAGCGCTCAGAGGTCTTTTGACCGACGGGTCATGAGCATCGCCGCCACCGGGGTCTTGGCGATGTTCGGACTGTTGATGCTGCTCGTCGGCCCCTCCCGAGGCGCGCCTGCACCGAGCGGGTCGGCCGATCTCTCGCTGACAAAGTCAGATTCGCCCGATCCGGTCGCGACCGGCGGGGCGCTTGCGTACTCGATCCAGGTCGTCAACGCCGGCCCCGATACCGCTACCAACGTGATCGTCACCGACAACCTGCCCAAAGGAGTCAGCTTCGTATCGGCGGCCGCCACGCAGGGAAGCTGTGTCGCCAACGGCAAGAAGAACCCCCAGAAGGTCACTTGCGCCCTCGGCACGCTGGCGCCCAACGTCGGTCCCGCGTACAACCCCACTCCAATCACAATCACGATTCGCGTTCTCGCTCCGCCGAAGGCGGGCACGATCTCCAACACCGCCTCGGTGACCAGTGACCTGAAAGACCCGAATTCGAAAAACAACTCGGCGACCGCGACCACGCAGGTCACCGAAGCCAGATCCCCGACCTGCGGAGGTCAGCGGGCGACGATCGTCGGCACCCCGGGTGCCGATGTCCTGGTGGGATCGGCACGAAACGACGTGATCTTTGCCGGCGCCGGCAAAGATCGGATTCACTCGCTCGGCGGGAGGGATCTGATCTGCGCTGGAGGGGGCAATGACGTGGTCAAATCCGGCGCTCGGTCAGACAGGGTGCTCGCGGGCCCGGGCGCTGACCGGCTCTTCGGTGGAGGTGGCGGCGACGTGTTGCGCGGCGGGCGCGGTCCCGATCTACTGGTCGGGGGTGGCGGGGACGACAGCTGCTCCGGAGGCCCTGGTCGCGACACGCTTCGTAGCTGCTAGCCGCCGGAACCGGAGATATACGCTTGCGGAACGACAGCGCGCATTCGCACCAGCAGCGCCGCGGAGGGGGTCACCTTGCCGGTGACATAGGTGGAGAGCCGGGAGGCGGAAGTGCCGATCCGGGAGGCGAATTCAGCGCGGGAGAGGCCCGAGGCGCGTACGAGCCGATCTACCTCGGCTGCAACTGCCTTGCGCTCTGATGCCTCAGCGGCTCCGCGTGCGCTGTCGATAGCTCGCTCCACCGCTTGTGCGACGCCGTAGGGGCGACTATAGGAGAGCACCTCTTCGATGCGGCGAGCGATCGGTCCCCACGGCTCGGCCCGAACTGGGGCTACCAATCGACGCCAGTGTGCAAGGCCGCCACGCTCGAGCGCGGCCTGGATCGCCTCCAGCGGCCACTCCGAGACTGGATCAGCCGGCGAGACATCGACGTTGCGGAAGGCGAGCGGGCTCATGGGCTCACCATCCGCGCCGCGACATCCCCCAGAACCTCGGTGACTGCGCTCCAATCGCTCCAGCGTCGTTGCAGGCGCCGGTAAGAGGAGAGCTGGTCGATGACCGAGCGATCGGCCGGTTGCGGGTCGGAGAGCTGGCGGACAAGCTGGGATGCGACGCCATCGCCCGATCCGTGGTGGTCCGCGTAGTAGTCGTCGATCCGCGCCAGAACCTCGGCCGCTCGATCGGCACCAAGGTGCTCGGACAGGGCGGCAAGATCGAGATAGTCGCGGGTCTGGTTGCGGCGCACGACCAGGAACGCCTTGATGCGCAGGGTCTCCTCTGCCGTTGGCACGGTTAACTCGCCACCGGAGGGCACCGTGACCTTGACCACCTCCAACGGAACCGTGCGGATCATCTGCCGAACACCGGCTTCGATGCCATCCAGGTTCCCCAGGATCACCTTGCCGGGCGTCACTCTGTTGGTGGCCCAGCCTTCGTCTTCCTCGACCGCTTCGAGGACCATCTCGAAGCGGTCGGCGAGATCGGCGACGACGTGGTCGTGATCCTGCGATTCACGATGGTCGGCGTAGAGGATCGCGGCCGCACCGCCGACCAGCACCGCCTCTGGAACGAGCTTCTGGAGATGGGCAGCGGACTCCAGTAGTGCGATGAACTGTGGATCGCGGCCCCCAACGTCGTTTCGCTCGCCGCTCATATCTCAATGATATCGGATCTGATAACCACCCCTTTGGGATTTCGTCAGCTTGGCACGGCTCGTCAGCGGTGTCTCCTATTCAGGTTGGCTGAGTAGCTGCGTGACGGCTTCAGATCGCGCGGGCGATGTGCTTGGGGTCGAGCTCGCCGGCCGCCTCGGCCTCGGCGCGCTTGGCCCAGCGGTTGAGCTCGCGGCGGGCGAGGACCATCTTGTGGACCTCGTCGGGGCCGTCCGCCAGGCGCAGCATGCGGCTGAAGCGCCAGAGGACCGCAAGTGGGGTGTCGTCGGTCATTCCGAGCGCTCCGTGCACCTGAATCGCCCGGTCGAGGACGTTCATGACGATGTTCGCGGCGACGATCTTGATCGCGGAGATCGCTTGGCGGGCGGACCGCTTGCCGTCGGTGTCCATCTTCCAGGCCGCGTACATCGTCAGCAGGCGGGCCTGGTCGATCTCCATCCGCGAGGCGGCAACCGCCTCCTGGACGAACTGCTTGTCGGCCAGCGGGCCGCCGAAGGCCTCACGCTCGTTGGCGCGCCGGCACATCATCTCCAGGGCGCGCTCGGCGGTGCCGATCGCCCGCATGCAGTGGTGGATGCGGCCCGGGCCGAGCCGGTCCTGGGCGATCACGAAGCCCATTGCACGCTCCCCAAGGAGGTTGGCCGCGGGGACGCGGCAGTCTTCGAAGCGGACCTCGCCGTGGCCCGGCCCACCGGAGTGACCCATGACCGGAACCGACCGGACCAGGTTAAAGCCGGGGTTGTCGGTCGGCACGCAGATCATCGAGGCGCGGGCGTACGGGTGCGCGTCGGGGTCGGTGACGACCATCGCGATGCAGAGCTCGGCCCCCATCGCGCCCGAGGTGAACCACTTGTGGCCGTTGATCACCCACTCGTCCCCATCGAGGTCGGCGCGGGCCTGCAGCAGCGTCGGGTCCGAGCCGGAGACCTCGGGCTCGGTCATCGCAAAGCAGGAGCGAGTCTGCCCCTCCAGTAGCGGCTCCAGCCAGCGCTCGCGCTGCTCGTCGGTGCCGTGCTCGGCGAGGATCTCCATATTGCCGGTATCCGGCGCGGCGCAGTTGAAGGCCATCGGCGCGGCAGCCGGGCTGCGCCCCATCTCCTCGCAGAGCAGTCCGTACTCCCAGTTGGTCAGGCCCGGGCCGAAGCGTTCGTCGGGCATGAAGAGGTTCCACAGGCCCTCGGACTTCGCCTGCTCGCGGATCTCGACCAGGATCTTCGGGAAGGCGACGCCCGGGGCGACCTCGGCGTCGAGCGCTTCCATGATCTCCCGCTCCTGCGGGTAGATGTGCTCGTCCATGAAATCGAGAATGCGCTCGCGCAGCGTCTCTACCTGGGGGCTGGGCTTGAAATCCATCGCCTGGAGTCCTCTCTTCGGTGCCTGGTCGGCGCAACGCTACCGCTCGGAGGCGGGCCCGCGAGGCGTGCCTCTGGGCTCAGCGTCGCGTGTAGCGAGCGAAGAGCTCGCCGTCTTCCTCGAGCAGCCAGGCCAGCTCCAGGGGGGCAATGGCGGGAAGCTCCCCCTCGATGATGCGGGGGGCGTCGCCGCCGACCAGCTTGGGGGCGATCGTGAGGAAGAGGTCGTCGGCCAGAGCGTGGGATTGGAGCTCGGCGTGCAGGCGGGGGCCGCCCTCGCAGAGAACGGCCCGGATGCCCCGGTCGTGGCGCAGATGTCTCAGCGCCGCAGCGAGGTCGACCGAGCCCTTGTGGCGGACAACCCGGACGGATGTCGCGGTTTCCGGCGGCTCCGCCTCAGACGCGGTGAAGATGAGGACTCGGCCGGCGCCTTCGGTGAAGAGGGGCGCATCCCATGGCAGGTCGAGGCGGCCGCTGACGATCACCATCAGAGGGTCGTGCGGGAGCCCCAGGCGCTCGCGCCGTTCCCGTTTCTCCTGATCGCCGACGGGCCTGCCGTAGCGCTCCGCCCGCATCGTCCCGGCGCCGATCATCACGGCGTCGAAGCGGGTGCGCAGCCCGACGAGCATCGCCGTGTCTGTGGCGGAGCCGATCGGTCCCGACACGCCCGAGATCGTCGCTCGACCGTCGACCGTCGCCGCGAAGTTCATCGCCACGAAGGGGCGATCGTCGTGGGGTGTTTCCCAGGGGCGATAGGAGTCGAGCTGCTCCTCGACCGTCACCGGTGCCGGATCCGGAATCAGCCGCCGCACCACCGGGAGACTATTCCCCGACCCCGGCCAGACGTGTGGCAGATTGACTACCCCAGTGGTGGTCAATCT
>JBAVGD010000319.1:0-8821 GCA_049684635.1 Solirubrobacterales bacterium
AACGACGCTCGGCCCGGATAGCGTCCAAGCCCCTCTACCGGAAGGAGCAATGAAGTGCCGGACGCGAGCTACCCCGATGAGCTGCTCTACCACCCCGAACATGACTGGGCCCGAGTCGACGGCGATCAGGCGACCTTCGGGATCACCTGGTACGCGCAGGATTCGCTGGGCGAGGTCGTCTTCTTCGACCCGCCGGCGGTTGGGACGGCCGTGACCAGGGACGAGTCCTATGCCGAGGTGGAGTCGGTGAAGGCGGTGTCGGATGTCATCGCCCCGATGTCCGGCGAGATCGTCGAGGTGAACGCGGCATTGGCGGACGCGCCGGAGCGGATCAACGAGGATCCCTACGGCGAGGGCTGGCTAATTCGGGTGAAGCTGGGGGACCCGTCGGAGGCGGAGGCGCTTCTGAGCGCCGTCGATTACCGCAAACTGCTGGAGGCCGATTGACGCCGCGCCGCCATCGGCTTCCGTAGCCTTAGCGCGTGACCCGATACACGTCCGCCACGCCTGCTGACCGGGCTGAGATGCTCGCCGCGATTGGCGTCGAGGCGGCGACCGAGCTGTTCGAGCAGATCCCGGAGCCGCTGCGCCTCGATCGTCCCCTGGATCTACCGCCGGGGATGAGCGAGACCGAGGTGTTCGACCGCCTTGCCGGGCTCGCCGCTCGTAACGCCGACGCGGACTCGCAGGTCTGCTTCATCGGGGCCGGAATGTACGACCACTACGTGCCGGCGCTCGTCGACGCGATCACCCAGCGCTCCGAGTTCCTGACGCCCTATACGCCCTACCAGCCGGAGATCTCCCAGGGCGGGTTGCAGGTGATGTTCGAGTTTCAGACCGCGATGTCCGAGCTGACCGGGCTGCCGGTTTCCACCGCCGGTCTCTACGAGGGCCCGTCATCGGTTGCCTCGGCCGGCTACCTGGCGATCGGCGCGACAGGGCGCCGCCGCTTCGTCGTTTCCCGCGGTGTGCATCCGCACAGCCGCGAAACACTCGCGACCTACTCGGCCGGCTTTGGCGCCGAGATCGTCGAGGTCGGGCTTGAGGGGGGATTGACCGACGCCGCGGAGCTCGCCGCCGCGATCGACGCCGAGACGGCGGCGGTGTTCCTCCAGAACCCGAACTTCCTCGGCGCCGTCGAGGATGTCGAGGCGCTCGGCGCCGCCGCCAGGGAGAACGGTGCGCTGCTGATCGTCGCGGTTGACCCGATGACCCTGGGGGTGCTGAAGCCGCCGGGGGAGAGCGGAGCGGATATCGCCCTCGGCGAGGGGCAGCCGCTCGGCAACCGGCTCGACTTCGGTGGGCCGTCATTCGGCTTCTTCTGCGGCACGGAGCAGCTGATCCGGCGCATGCCGGGACGGATCGCCGGCGAAACGGAAGACGTGGATGGGCGACGTGGCTTCGTACTCGCCCTGCAGACCCGCGAGCAGCACATCCGGCGCGAGAAAGCGACCCACAACATCTGCACGGCGCAGGCCCTAAACGCGCTGGCGGCGACGGTGCACCTCGCCTGGTTGGGCCGGCAAGGCTTCCGCGAGCTGGGCGAGCTGCTGGTGCGGCGTACTGCGTACGCGCGGGAGCGACTGGCGATGGTCGAGGGTGTCGAGTTGCTGCACGAGGCAGCGGTCGCGCGCGAGTTCGCGGTTCGTTTGGATGCTCCGATCGGCGCCGTACTGGAGCGCTGCGCCGAGCGGGGCATCGCCGCCGGCTATCCGCTGGGACGCGACTACCCCGAGTACGAAAATTGCCTGCTCGTCGCGATCACCGAGCGCCGCACCCGCGAGCAGATCGATGCCCTCGCCGACACCCTGGGTACCGCGATCCAAGCCGAGCGTGGCTCCAAGGTGAGCGTATGACGGCAAACCCGCCCGCGGCGGACGCGGAAGTGAGAGGGCGAGATCTCCGGCGATGATGAGCGCGAACGAACGAGAGCAGAGCACGCGGGCGGAATTGGTGGAGACCCCAATGCAGCGGGATCGAGCAATGACGATCTTCGAGAAGTCGAAGCCAGGGCGCCGGGCGGCCGTGCTTCCGGAGGCGGGCGTTCCCGAGCGCCCGCTCGACGAGCTGATTCCGGAGAAGCTGCTGCGCGCGGAACCGCCGCGGCTGCCGGAGATTGCCGAGCCGGAGATCGTCCGCCATTACAACCGCCTCTCGCGCCGCAACTTCGACCTCGATACAGGCTTCTATCCGCTCGGCTCGTGCACGATGAAGCACAATCCACGGCTCAACGAGCGGGCTGCCGCACTTCCGGGACACGCCCGGCTGCATCCGGCGCAGGACCCGCGCCGCGCCCAGGGGGCGCTGGAGCTGATGTGGTTACTGCAGGAATCGCTGGCCGAGATCTGCGGTCTCCCGTACGTCAGCCTGCAGCCCTCAGCCGGTTCGCACGGCGAGCTTGCGGGCCTGCTGCTGACCCGGGCCTTCCACGCCGATCGCGGCGAAGTTCGGACCAAGGTGCTCGCCCCGGATACCGCCCACGGGACCAATCCCGCTTCGGTCGCAATGGCCGGATACGAGATCGTGAAGCTGGCCACCAACGAGTGCGGTGGGGTGGAGATCGACGACCTGCGAGCGAAGGTCTCCGATGACGTCGCCTGCCTGATGCTGACCAACCCGAACACGCTCGGGCTCTTCGACGAAAACATCGCCGAGATCGCCACGCTCATCCATGCGGCCGGCGGCACCCTCTACTACGACGGCGCCAACCTCAACGCGGTTATGGGCCAGTCGCGGCCCGGCGACATGGGTTTCGACATCGTCCACGTCAACCTCCATAAGTCCTTCAGCCAGCCCCACGGTGGGGGTGGTCCCGGAGCCGGCCCGATCGCGGTCTCGGAGCGAATCGAGCCGTTCCTGCCGCGCCCGCAGGTTGTGAAGCGTGGGGGCGCCAACGGTGGCGAGCCCTGCTACGACCTTGACCTGGACCGGCCCAAATCGATCGGCCGTCTGCGTGGCTTTCAAGGGAACTTCGGGGTCTTCGTCCGCTCCTACGCCTACATCCTCAGCCTGGGAGGGGATGGCCTGGCCGAGGCTTCGGAAACCGCCGTGCTGAACGCCAACTACCTAAAGGCCCGCCTGGCCGCGGGCCGCGCAGGCAAGCATCTCCCGGTCGCCTTCGACCGCCACTGCATGCACGAGTTCGTCCTCTCCGGCAAGCCGATGAAGCGGCAGCTGGGCATCGCGACGCTCGACCTTGCCAAGCGGCTGCTCGATTTCGGCTTCCATCCGCCGACTGTTTACTTCCCGCTGCTGGTCGAGGAGGCGTTGATGATCGAGCCGACCGAGACCGAGACCAAGGAGAGTCTGGATGCCTTCGCGGAGGCGATCGAGGAGATCCTCGTCGAGGCCGAGCGCGATCCGGACGTCGCAAAGCAGGCTCCCTACACCACCCCCGTGCGGCGCCTCGACGAGGTCAAAGCGACCCGCAGCCCGGTCCTTCGGCAGGCCCTGAGCTGACTCGCCTCGCCGGGGGGCGAGTTCCGGCTGCTCGTCGCTTAGACATGGCGATGGATTTCGCGACACGAAGACCGTAAGAGCCTGCCTCACGGCGCGGCGAGCGCGGTGAGCTGCGAGGCAGGCTCGCGGGCGGTTGCGGCATTCCTCGACGTACTTGAGTGGGCTGAGAGCGGGATCAGCCCGGCGGGCAGCTGCGCTCTGACCCAGTGCGAGGGCAGGCGCAGCGCTGCCTGGAAACGTTGGTCGATCCAGGAGGTGAAGCACGAAGATGGCGAGGCGCGATTACCGGCGCTGGCGGGACTGGCGGATAAACGACACATCAGGGCAATCGATCCGGCTTGACGATGAGCGTGGCCGCAAGGGTCAGGGCAAGCAGCGGGGGGCGCGAAACGGCTGGTGGTGGACCCTGGCAGCGCGCGAGACCCACTGCGGGAGCTGTGGAGAGCTGCTGCTGCGCAACGAGAAGATCGCCTACCACCACCAGACGAGAATGATCTTCTGTCCCGACTGCGCGCGGGCGGAGCGCGTGGCGGAGCTGTGCAAGCCGTCACGAAAGGTGCTCAAGATCGGCAGCTGAAGGGCGGGGGCGCCTGCTTGGCTCAGAGGTCTGGCAGGTTCTGCTCGAGCTCCAGGACCGGCGCGAAGAGGTCGCCGCGGCTGTCGAGTCGGGCGAGGACGTCGCCGGTTTCGAAGACGAGCAGGTTCGGGTCCTCGTGGCTCAGCGCGGCTTCGACCTCCTGCCAGCTGACCGGCGTGGAGACGGTGGGTCGCTCGCGGGCGCGCAGCGAGTAGACGGCGATCGTGGTCTTGCGGCGATGGTTCTGGGACCAGTCGACGAAGACCTTGCCCTTGCGCTCCACCTTTTTCATCTTCGAGACGACCTCGTCCGGGGTCTGTTTCTCGAGCAGCTGGGCGATTGCCCGCGCGAACGGTTTCGTCTCGTCATAGCTGACGCTGGTGTTCAGAGGCACGTAAACCTGGAGCCCCTTGGAGCCGGAGGTCTTGGGGAAGCACTCGATTCCGAAGTGATCGAACAGCTCGCGCAGCCGCAGGCCGACGCGGCAGCAGTCGAAGATGTTGGCCGGGGGCCCGGGGTCGAGGTCGAAGACGAGCACGGTGGGTCGATCCGGCGCCCTGGCGACGGACAGCGAAGGATGCAGCTCCAGGGCCGCCAGCTGCGCCATCCAGACCAGGGTCGGCAGGTCTTCGCAGACGCAGAAATCGATGTCGCCGGCACGCGGTCCCGCCAGCACCGTCGCCGTCTTCACCCAATCGGGCCGATGCTTCGGGCAGCGCTTCTCGAAGAAGGCCGCGTCGGTGTTTTCGACGCCCTCGGGGAAGCGGCGCAGGGTCAGCGCCCGCCTCGCCAGGTGCGGAATCATCGCCGGGGCGACCTTCGCGTAGTAATCGACGACCTCGCCCTTGGTGAAGCCGGCCTTTGGATAGAGGACCTTCTCGAGATTGGTGAGCGTCAGCTCACGGCCGTCCACCTCGACCTGCCGGCTCGAGGTCACCGTCTAGTGCGACGACTTCGATTTCGCTCGCGAAGCACGTTTAGGCGCGGCTTTGGGCTTGCCGTTCGAGGCCGGCTTGCCAACCTTTTTCTTACTCGCGCCGTCCTTCACCGCCGCAATGCTCTGCTCCAGCGCCGCCATCAGATCCGGCGCCTGCGTTGGTTTGGGCTCCTGCGCCGGCGGGGCGCTGACTATCTCCTCGCCCTCGGCCTTGCGCTCGATCAGGGCCAGCAGTTCCTCGCGGTACTCGTCGCGATAGGCAGCCGGGTCGAAGTGGCGAGTAAGCGACTCGATCAGCTGCTGGGCCATCTCGACCTCGCGCTTGCCGACCTTCGGCTCCTGCGCCGGCAGCACGTCGCGGAGCTGGTCTGGCGGCACCACCTCGTCGGCGAAGCGCATCGTCGTCAGGGTGAGCACGTCATCGGCCGGACGGATCGCGGCCAGGTGCTCCTTGTTGCGAAAGACGAAACGGGCAATCGCCACCTTGCCGGACTCCCGCATCGCTTTGGCAAGCAGCGAATAGGCCTTCTCGGCGCCATCCGCCGGGCCGAGGTAGTAGTGGCTCTCGAAGAAGATCGGCTCGATCTCACTGAGCTCGACGAAGTCCTCAACCTCGATCGCGCGGGTCTTCTCGGGGTCAAGCGCTTCCAGCTCGTCCTTGGTCAGCGGGACGTAGCGGTCGGGCGAGACCTCGAAGGCCTTGATGATCTGCTCGTAGGGCACCTCTTCGTCGGTGCCTTCGGCAACGCGCCGGTGGCGGATGCGGGCGCCGTCTGACTCGCGGATCTCGCGCAGCGAGATCCCGCGCCGGGTAACCGCGCTGTAGAGCTTGACGGGCACGTTGAGGAGCCCAAAGCTGATCGTGCCGCTCCAGATCGCTCTTGGCATCAGCAAATCACCTACCCGGATTTTCGCAGCCCATCGACTCCGCTGCCACGATTGATCGCCGCGGGACGGTTCTTGCGAGCGGTGCGAGATCATCCCGGTGTGCTGTTCGAGCTCTCAGATATCACTCTCTCGCGCGGCGGGCGCCGGGTTCTCGATTCGGTCAGCGCCCGAATCCCGGCCGGGTCCACGGCCGTCGTCGGTCCGTCGGGCAGCGGCAAGTCAACCCTGCTGAGGCTGCTCAACCGCCTCGCCGATCCAGATCGGGGGGCGATCTCCTACCGGGACCGTCCGCTTGTCGAGTACGACCCGCTGGCCCTGCGCCGCGAGGTCTCCCTGGTTCCGCAGCTGCCGGCACTGCTGGAAGGCACCGTGGCTTCGAACCTTCGCTACGCCGCGCTTCTCGCAGGCAGGGAGCTGGACGCCGAGCGCTGCCTGCGGCTTGCCGGCTTGAGCCCCGAATTCGCCGATCGCGACGTCACCAAGCTCTCGGTCGGCGAGCAGCAGAGGTCGATGCTGGCACGGGCTCTCGTGCAGGAACCGCAGGTGCTCCTCCTCGACGAGCCAACCTCGGCCCTCGACCACGGCGCCCGAGATGCCGTCGAGGAAACGTTGATGCGCCTGCGGCGCGAACTCGACATCTCGGTCATCGTGGTCAGCCATGACCCCGATCAGGCGCGCCGGCTCAGCGATTGGGTGCTGCGGCTGGAAGAGGGCCGGGTTGTTGGCGCCGGGCCGCTGGAGAATGTTCTGACATGAGCCAGTCGATTCACGTCTCGGTCGCGCAGGTTGCGGCAACGCTGGCGCTGGTCGCGGTCGCCGCCGCGGTTTCCTTCTGGCGCCGGGCCGACCTCGAGCGGGACATCGCGGTGGCGACGATCCGCTCCTTCATCCAGCTGACGGCAATCGGCTACGTGATCAAGTTGATCTTCGAAGCCGACACGATCTGGCTCGTATTCGTCCTGCTTTCGGTGATGGTGCTGTTCGGTGCGATCACCGCTCGCAGCCGCGCCAAGCGGGTCCCGGGCGCCTTCTGGCCGCTGCTTATCGCGCTTGCGGTCGCCGGCCTCTCGACGCTGGGGCTGGTGGTTGCGCTTGGCGTTTTCGAACCAACGGCCCGCTACCTGGTCCCGGTTGGCGGCATGGTGATCGGCAACGCAATGACCGCCTCCGCGGTTGCGCTCAACCGGCTCGGCGATGAGATGGTCGATTCGCGGGCAAGGATCGAGGCGACGCTGGCCCTCGGCGCAACCGCTCGCGACGCTGCCGCGCCGGCGGTTCGCCGCGCGCTGCGCTCGGGGATGATCACGCTTGTCGATTCGACCAAGACCACCGGCCTGATCTTCTTCCCCGGGACGATGGTCGGGATGCTGCTCGCCGGCGCCAGCCCGACCGATGCCGTTCGCCTGCAGCTGATCCTGCTCTACGCCCTGCTGGGCAGCGTCTCGATCGCAGCCCTCGTCGCAACGGCCCTCGCGTACCGCAACTTCTTCACGCCCGCCCACCAGCTGCGCGAGCTGGACGCCGAGTCTCCAGCCTGAGCTCAGGCGGGCCGCCGCTTGCCGGCCGGGTGAAACGACCCGTCAAGGGCCCTGGCTCGGTGAGCGCCATCCCTACACTCACTTCGGTGTCTCGGCGGCAGTTCCTGACGCTGGTCGCGGCGATCCTCGGCTCGACGGTCGTCTTCCTCGACTCGACCGTTGTCAACGTGGCCCTGCCGGCGATCGCCAATGGCCTCAACGCCGGGCTGGCGGGGCAGCAGTGGGTGGTCGAGGCCTATCTGCTGGCTCTGGTGTCGTTGCTCTTGGTCGGCGGCTCGCTTGGGGACCAGTTCGGTCGGCGGCGGATGTTCGTCGCCGGCCTGGTCGGCTTTGGCTTCACCTCGGTGCTCTGTGCGGTCGCGCCGAACGTCGAGCTGCTCGTCGGCGCCCGTGCTCTGCAGGGCATCGCCGGGGCGCTGCTGGTGCCGGGATCGCTGGCGATCGTCGCGGCGACGTTCGACGGCCCCGCCCGCGGCAAGGCCGTCGGTACCTGGACCGCCTGGACGGGGATCGCGACGGTGGTCGGGCCGGCCGGGGGCGGCGCCCTGATCGGAGCGTTGTCGTGGCGGGCGATCTTCTGGGTCAACCTGCCGCTGATCGCCGTCACCGTCGCCCTGACCCTGCACTCGGTGCGCGAGAGCAGTGACCCGGAGGCCTTCCGCGGCATCGATTGGAGCGGCATTGCGCTGTCGGCGGCGGGTCTTGGCGGGCCTGTCTTCGCGCTGATCGAGCAGCCGACGCATGGATGGGCGGACCCGCTGGTCTGGGCGCCGCTCGTCGTCGGTGTCGCCTGCTTCGCGTCCTTTCTGGTCCATGAGGCGCGGACGCGGCACCCGATGCTCGAGCTGTCGCTGTTCAGGATTCGCAACTTCTGGGTTGCCAATCTGACCACCCTGACCGCGTACGCCGGCCTGATTGCCGGCCTCTTCTTCGTCGGTCTCTTCCTCCAGCAGGTGGCCGGTTACTCGCCGCTTGAAGCGGGACTGGCGACGACGCCGATCTCGCTGATCCTCTTCGTCCTCTCCCCGCGCTGGGGCAGGATCGCCTCGGGGACAGGACCGCGAATGCCGATGACCGTCGGCCCGATCGTCGGCGGCCTCGGCCTGATCCTGCTGCTGCGGGTCGGCGCGGATCCCAGCTATCTCGGCGATGTGCTGCCCGCGATTGTCGTCTTCGGGCTCGGGTTGTCGGCGACGGTCGCGCCGCTGACGGCGACGGTGCTCGATTCGGTCGATGAGCGGCACGTCGGTGTCGCCTCGGGCGCCAACAACGGCATCGCACGGGTCGCCGGGCTGCTGGCGATCGCCATCCTCGGCGCGGTCATCTCGGCTCGCTTCGGCGCGGTGCTCGACGAGCAGATCGGCAAGGGCCCGAGCGGCCCCGCCGTTGCCGCGGCCGTCTCGCGGGCGAAGGAGAAGCCGC
>JBAVGD010000320.1:0-4037 GCA_049684635.1 Solirubrobacterales bacterium
GGGGACGATTCAGGCCTCAGCGAGGCTGATCTGGAGTGGTTCCTGGATCAGCTGGCCGAGCCACAGAAACGGCCGTTCGGCAGCGTCTGACGGCGCCGTCATAGACTTGCGCGCCGATGAGTGCGGAGCAAGCGATGCGGCAAGACCAGATCCTCTGCGAGCCAGCGAACCGCGAGCGGCTCTGATGCGCGAACGCAATCCCGTCACCCACGAGGAGAAGCTCGCCTACCTGCGCGAGCTGCGCGAGGCGGCCATCCACTCGGCCTCCGAGGAGGCGGTCTCCAAGCAGCACGCGAAGGGGAAGCTGACCGCCCGCGAGCGGATCGAAAAGCTCCTCGATCCCGTCTCCTTCGAGGAGATCGACAACTTCGTCCGCCATCGCACCTACGACTTCGAAATGCAGAAGAGGCGGCCCTGGGGGGACGCTGTCGTCACCGGCCACGGCACGATCGAAGGCCGGACCGTCTTCGTCTTCTCCCAGGACTTCACCGTGTTCGGCGGCAGCCTCGGCGAGGTGATGGCGGAGAAGATGTGCAAGGTGATGGACCTTGCCGCCCAGGTCGGGGCGCCGGTCGTCGGCATCAACGACTCCGGCGGAGCGCGGATCCAGGAGGGGGTCGTCTCGCTCGGCGCCTACGGCGACGTCTTCGTCCGCAACGTCAAATGCTCGGGGGTCATTCCCCAGATCAGCCTCGTGATGGGCCCCTGCGCCGGCGGCGCCGTCTACTCGCCGGCGATGACCGACTTCATCTTCATGGTCAAGGAGACCTCCCACATGTTCATCACCGGCCCCGAAGTGATCAAGACGGTCACCGGGGAGGAGGTCGAGTTCGAGGAGCTCGGTGGCGCGATGAGCCACAACACCAAGTCAGGCGTCGCGCACTTTGCGGCCGAGGACGAGGAGAGCTGCCTCGAGGACGTGCGTTACCTGCTCAGCTTCCTGCCTTCGAACAATCTGGAAGCGCCGCCCCGCTTCCCTCCCGAAGACGATCCCGAGCGCGAAGACGCCGACCTCGACACGCTGGTGCCCGACGATCCCTCCAAGCCCTACGACATGCGCGAGGTGATCTCCAGGATTGTCGACGACGGCGAGTTTCTCGAGGTGCACGAACACTTCGCCAAGAACATCGTCTGCGGCTTCTCGCGGCTCGATGGCTTTCCGATTGGGGTCGTCGGCAACCAGCCCGCCCACCTGGCCGGCGTGCTCGACATCGAGGCCTCGGAGAAGGCCGCGCGCTTCGTCCGCACCTGCGATGCCTTCAACATCCCGCTGCTCACCTTCACGGACGTGCCGGGCTTCCTGCCGGGCACCGACCAGGAGTGGAACGGGATCATCCGCCACGGAGCGAAGCTGCTCTACGCCTTCACCGAGGCGACCGTGCCGAAGCTCACCGTCGTCACCCGCAAGGCCTACGGCGGCGCCTACGACGTCATGAACTCAAAGCACATGCTGGCCGACTTCAACGTCGCCTGGCCGACCGCCGAGGTGGCCGTGATGGGCCCGGAGGGCGCGGTCAACATCATCTACCGCAAAGACATCTCCTCCTCGCCGACGCCGGACGAGCGCCGCCAGAAGCTGATCGACGACTACAAAGCCCACTTCGCCAACCCCTACTCGGCGGCCGAGCGCGGCTACATCGACGATGTCATCGAGCCCCGCCAGACCCGGCCGAAGCTGATCAGGGCGCTGCGCATGCTGCAGTCCAAGCGAGTCGACCAGCCCAAGCGCAAGCACGGCAACATCCCGCTTTAGTCGGCGGAGGAGAGGGTCGTCAAGCCCCCTGCGGTGGGGTTAGAACAGGTTCTTAGAAGCCGGCGGGGTGGCGGGCGATGTAGCCGGCGGAGCTGCGGATTTCTTCGTGCCAGCGCGGCCCTGTTCCTTCCGCGTCGCCGGCCGTATCCCAGCGGAAGCCGGCAATCACGGCGTAGGCGTGGCCCGCATTGGCGTAGACGGTGATCCAGCGGCCTTCACCGCCGAGTCCCCAGCTCTCCAGCGGTCCGGAGGGAAGCGGGCTTTCGAGGAATTCGCCGCCATGAAGGGCATAGCTGACCGAGCCTGAGCAGTCGTAGCCGCGGTCCCACCAGCGGCCATGGCCACCGCCCCAGATGTAGGGCTTGGTGCGAATCCGGTTGGCGGCAAAGATGACCGCTTTGACCTTGGGTGGCGCGCTCTGGGGTGGGATCAGCATCCCGTTCGCCAGCAGGCGGGCCTTCGGAGTTGGGGTGCAGATGTCGATTTCAGCCGGGGTAACGCCGCCTCCTTGGCAGTTGGCCGAGGCGCCTGCCGGGGCGAGCGCGAGGAGGGCGAGTGCCGCTGTTACTGCCAACCCCGCTTTGAACTTTGCAGTGCTCGTAGGCAAACCGATCTCCTTCGTGGGCCTACGGGGTTAGCTGTCGGGCTGGCGCTAAAAGGAGCCTGCGCCCCCGTCTCAGTTGGACGGGTTAGCCCCGAAAACGTGGTTCCCCCGCTCCCGCTGCCCCTCAGGCAGGCAGGATTCGGCGTTTCGGTTATTCGGAACGGACGGCAGTGTAGACGATCGCCCGGCGTGATGCTCATAGAAGGCAAACATTTGTGAGCCTTCTCACTCTGGGCGCGAATTCCTGTTCGCCGGCGGACTGGTAGCGTGGCTTGAGATGGAACTTGCCGGCCGTACAGCTCTCCTTACCGGTGCAACCGGAGGGCTGGGAAGGGCGATCGCGCGGGCGCTGGCGCAGCGCGGTGCGCGGGTCCTCTTGAGCGCCCGAAACGCGGAGGCGCTCCAGGCCCTCGCCGCGGAGCTACCGGGCGATGGCCACGGCACTCTGCCTGCCGACCTGGCCGAGCCGGGTGTGGCCGAGGCGCTCGTGGCGGCTGCCGGAGACGTTGATGTGCTGGTCGCCAACGCGGGTCTTCCGGGCACCGGTCTGCTCGACGACTTCACCCCGGTGGAGGTCGGCCGGGCGGTGCGGGTGAACCTGGAAGCGCCGATGCTTCTCGCGCGGGGGCTGTATCCCGCGATGGTGGAGCGGGGTTCGGGCCACCTCGTCTTCATCGCCTCCCTGGCGGGCAAGGCTGCCAATCC
The DNA here is from genome assembly GCA_049684635.1 of Solirubrobacterales bacterium. Classification (GTDB taxonomy): domain Bacteria; phylum Actinomycetota; class Thermoleophilia; order Solirubrobacterales; family 70-9; genus VRUE01. Next base: position 3,063 of record JBAVGD010000320.1, read on the forward strand.
CCGTAGCTCGATCTACAACGCGACGAAGTTCGGTCTGCGCGGTTTCGCTTTGGGACTGCGGACCGACCTCGGGCCCAAAGGCGTGGGCGTTTCGCTGGTTTCGCCCGGCTTCATTCGCGAGGCCGGCATGTTTGCGGATACCGGGGCCAAGTCGCCGGCAGGAATGGGGACCTCCACGCCCGAGGATGTTGGGGACGCAGTCGTGAGTGCGATCGAGCGGGACCGGGTCGAGGTGGCGGTGGCGCCACTGCAGCAACGGCTGCTCGCGCACATGGGGCTGGCAAGTCCCTCGGTGGCAGTCCGAGTGCAGAGCGGCTCGGCCGGGCAGCAGGCCGCGGAAGCCGTCGCGGCGGGACATTCCCGCGATAAGAGGTAAGACAACGATTTGGAAGGAATGAAATGAGCAGTGACTCCTTTGGCGCCCGCTCGACCCTCGAGGTGAGTGGGCGTTCTTACGAGATCTTCCGGCTTGACGCGCTGCAGGAGCGCTTCGATGTGGCACGCCTGCCGTACTCCCTGAAGGTCTTGCTCGAGAACGTGTTGCGGTTGGAGGACGGCCGCTCGGTTACGGCCGCCGACGTCGAGGCGATCGCGACGTGGGACGCGGCGGCCGAGCCCAGCATCGAGATCCCATTCCAGCCGGCACGGGTTCTGATGCAGGACTTCACCGGGGTGCCGGCGGTCGTCGACCTCGCTGCGATGCGCGACGCGATGGCCGAGCTCGGCGGTGACCCGGAGAGGATCAACCCCCTGGTCGACGTCGACCTCGTAATCGACCACTCCGTTCAGGTCGATGCCTTCGGCAACGAGCGCGCGTTCGCCATCAATGCCGAGCGGGAGTTCGAGCGCAACCGCGAGCGCTACTCGTTCCTCAAGTGGGGCCGGGAGGCGTTCGACAACTTCAACGTCGTCCCGCCGGCAACCGGCATCTGTCACCAGGTCAACCTCGAGTACATCGCCAAGGTCGTCTACAGC
>JBAVGD010000321.1:0-8734 GCA_049684635.1 Solirubrobacterales bacterium
CCTGTAGACCCGGTCCAGCGCAGCTGCAACTCGATGCATCGTCGGACCGCTGGAAAACGGGTTGAGCCCGAATGCAAGCCCCAGTAACTCGAGAACCAGCTTCAGGACGAAGATCAGCCCCAGCCAGATCTCGTTGAGGAGCATCACCAGGGCATAGGTGAAGTCTCCGATCGGGTGGGTTACCCCGGTCGTAATGAAGGCGTCGAAACCGTAATTGGTCGTCGGATAGTTGCCCTCCGGCGTACCGTTCGATTCACAGCTGATTCGTGTTTCCCGCGACCGGATCTGGGAGAGCTGATCGCAGACGGGGTTTCGAATCCCAAGCCCCGCAATCGGGTCCACCTGGCCCGATCCGCCGATTTCGCGCCCCACCGCCCCCGGGCCCACTTTTCCGGGCGTGATCAGCTGTCCTTCGGAGCTGCCGGGGGCGCCGGGGAGAGGTTCAGCGCCTTTGCCGCCTTTGCCGCCTTTCCCTTTGCTCTGCTGTTTGCCGGCCTGAGCCCCGCCGCCGCCGTGCCGCGCCGCGCGGGCCTGCGGCAACCCGATCGCAAGCGTCAGGCACAGCACCGACGCCGCCCACGCGATCGGTCGCGCCAATGACCCGAGCCATGTCTCAAGACCCCTCCGGCGCGAGCGGTCTTGAGCCGCGGGGCTAGTCAGCCACCTCATTGCGGTGCTCCTCGATCCCGTGGGCAACCGCATTTCGGCCAGCGGCACTCGGCGCGGCACTCGGCGTCGTGTCGAGGTCGGCCAACAACCAATCGGGCGGATCGATCTGGATTGGCGCGACCTGGCCGCTGAAGTCGCGGAAGTAGCAGCGACCCGCCCGATAGCTGATCAGGCGCTGGATCGCACCCGCGTCATCGGGGTCGAGGCGCAGTAGAGACAGCGCCTTCCGGGCCTCCGCCTCGGTCTCGACTCCAAATGCGAACAGGGCACCTACAAGTGGTTCCAACTCGGCCGCGTCACCCAGCATCTGGGTAGCGAGGATCGGGGTGATGTTTTGGCTCCGGCCGAGCCGGCTGATGCGCTCCAGCAGGGCGTGCCCTTGCGCATCGGTTGTCAGCGCCCACGCCTCGTCCATCGCAAGCACGGCATGGCGGGTGGTGTCGGTCACGCAGAGCCGAAGCGCGTACGCCGCCAGGAGCCGCAACACAGCAAGGCTGATCCGCTCCTCCTCCAGCAACTCCGTACGGGCGGTCCCGGCAAGGGGCAGGGTGAGATTGCGGATGCGCAGGGCGACGAGCTGTGCATCGCCCACCTTCTGCACATCGGTGTCCGTTCCACCCAGGCCCAGCTTCGCGAGGCCACTCGAGCCGTGAACCTCAACCGCCCGCGCTGCTTCGGCCGCCTCGGCGGTCCCGGCCCCGGAAAGGCGCTGCAGGACCTCGCGACAGCTCTGCGCACCCGCTGCCGCCGCCTCAGAGACCGCAAGTCGCAACTGGGTCTGCCACTCCGGCTTGACCGGAGCCGGCAGGATCGACACCAGGAAGTTGTAGGCGAGATCCTCGCGAGTCTCCTCGGAGCCGATCCGCATCGGGTCCAGCAGCCCCCGGTAGCGCTCCTCGCCGGCCAGCTCGATGGTTTCAATGCGTCCCTCGACTCCGGGAAGGCGCTCGAGCTGGTGATCGCCCTTGGGGTCGATGTCGACGATCGGGCCCGATCCCTGCAGCAGCGCCTGCCAAACCGCGAGCTCGAGGAAGATCGTCTTACCGGAGCCGAGACTGCCGGCCAGCAAGCAGGTCGGCGGCCGGTTTTGCTGGCATGCCTCAGCCAGATCGAACTGCACCGGCGATCGCGAGCCGGTCAGCGTGTAGCCGATATAGGGACCGATCCGCGATCCGGCATGGCTGATCGCGTGCGGGACCATCGCGCCGAGCTGGTCCGGAAGCAGGTGCTCCTTGTACTCCGGCAGCGGGAAGGTCGTGGCCGGCAACGACGCGAGAAACAGGCGGTGCTGCTCGCCTGCCGGCCGATGCAGCTGAATGCGGCCGTAGCTGTCGCGCAGCCGCTCTACGCGTTCCTCAAGCTCCTCTTCCGTACGTGCGGCAACCGCAAGCGACACGGCGGTGCGCAGCAGAGGAGGGCGATCCGCGCCACTCAGCACGGCCTCCAGTTCTCGGGCCGCGACCGGCCGCTCGGCGCCTTCAAACGAAGCGCCGTGATCGCTGCTTGACTCCTCCCGGGCGATTTGATCAGCGTCGACTTTCCGCTTTGCGACTTCCTTTCTCGCCTCCCGGTTGCCGACGAACTCGACCGAGAGCGTGGCGTCGACGGCAAAGCCGACCTCGAGCGGGGTGAACATCAGCTCCGCAGCCGCCGAGGGGACCACCGCTTCCTCCGGCATCGCGCCGATGACCAGGAGCGCCTGATAGGCCCGCCCGCGCTCGGAGTCGATCGCAAGCGCGCGGCGCCCGATCGTCACTCGGCTCTCGTGCAGCCTCAGAACGTCATAGCCGTACGGTTCAAAGCACTCCTCGCCACCATCGTCGAGAAAGCTGAGGGCCTGCGGTGCGAAACCCTCATCGCTGTCCGGCTCACCCAGACCGCGGGTGTACGCCCTTCGAATGAGGGATGCCAGGCGGCGCGCTCCAACCCGGGTGCATTCCAGATAGCTCAGAATCCGCTCGAAGACCTGCTCCTCTTCTCTGCGCAGGCTTGCGAGCTGGCGACGGCTGATGGCTCGTGCCTCCTCGAGGCCGATGCGCTCGGCAATCGCGCTCCATAGCGCTCCCGCACCGTCAAGAACCCCCGCCATGCCACCGCCTCCGGTGACCCCTCCGAGCCGCACCGCAAGGTAGACCTCCGGTCGAAGGACTTCCCTCCGTTCGAACTCAGATCGATGTTCCGCCAGGTGACGCTCGAAGCGCTCGCGCTGTCCATAGCGTCCGTCAAGCGTTCTGCGGGCACGGCGAACGTACGCGTCCGCGTCAAACGCGCGCGACACACGCAGAACCTGAAAGTCCGCACCGATCGCGTAGGCCAGCGCCTCCAGGCGCTCGCCCACTTCGATCTTGCGCGCTTCCGACAGGCCGGGGTAGCTCTGGCCATCCAACTCGTAGACGGCCCACCCCTCGCGAGGAGTGCGCAGGACCACATTGCTCCAAAAGAAATAGTGCGGGGATTTCAACTCGAGCTCCTCGCACCGTCGAAGATGACCACACGCCCAGCCGGGACGTTGACTGTCTTGCCGCGATGCAGCGGTGGGCCGGGTAAGGCAAGTACGCGCCAGCGCTTCGCTGCCGCAAACCGTGCCGCCCGAGATCCGCGCGACCAGCGCGGCACACCCTCAACCGAAACCCGCACCGGATAGCGCAACAGCATCCGGGCGGGCCCTGTTACCCGACCACGGGGATACCTGCCGCCATACAGGTCGGGGGCCATTACAAGTCGTCGCAATGGCACGAGGACCGACCCCGGTGCTGCGCAGGACCGAAGCCCGGCCACCACGCGTGGGCGCAACCACCACCCAACCACACCCATCAGGACACGATGAGGGGGTCGACCGTCCACCTCCCAGCCCGCCAGGGCCCAGGCACCGATTAGTGGCAGAGCACCAAAACGCAGAGACTGTGGCATCAGGGCCATCAGCGGCGCCGAAATTGGAAGCTTGCTCAACATCAACACGGCAAGCAGGCATGCCACCCAGTAGCCAATGGTTCGGAGCTCCAGACCGCCGGGCAGCGGCAATCGCCACCTCTCGATCCGATAGATGCGCCACCGACGTTTAAATACGACCCGGTAAGAGCGGACCACCTTTCGCGATGTGTTGGCCGACATTTGCGTCAGAAAACGACGTTGGCCACACCTTTTGCGAATGCCGCAATCGAGTCAGGTGCCAGCAGGAAGATAAGCCCCACCAGCGTGATGACTACGATCCCCAGGCTCGCACCGATATTGCGGCTTGCCAGCGCGCCAATCAGCAACACCCCGGCAAATGCGATCAACACAGGCACGCCGTTCTGGCTCAGCAGATCGCCAAGACGATTGCCGGCACCGCTGACGCTGCCTTCGCCCCCACCACCGCCGACTGATTTGGTCACAGCTGCCTGTGCCTGACTTGGCACGAACAGCGATCCCACTTCGCCCCCACTGGCCACGTCAACCGCAAGCGCTGAGACCGCCAGGACGGCAGCCGCAAGTGTTGTCAGTAAAACGACCTTGAGCTTCATGTCCAACCTCCTTCCGTGCATTCGTATCCATCAACTTCCGGTCGGGATCACACCGACGAAGTCCACATATGGACGCTCGCGATAGGCAAGCCCCACTTCGTACGTCAGCGTGTAACTGGTGCCACGCGAGTCACTGGCTGTGACAGTGGCCATAATTGCTCCCGACATATGAGATCCGACCCATCCCAGGCCATCCACCCTCTCCAACCGCAGAGGGAAGGTGGGAAGAGTCACAACCGCGTCATTGGTTAGGTCCGCCTTCAAGTTCACAATTGAGCCGGCCAGGTAATTCCGGAGGACCCGTTCAACCACCTCGACAACGCCGGGCTCAGTGACCTCTTCATACGAAGGTGCCGTTGTTTCGGTGCTCACCACCGGAGCCCCGACGAAGCTTGGGTAACCCACCAAGGACACGGGACCACCATGCGCGTGGCTCACCGTTACGGCCAGGTACACCGGGGCCGTCTGCGTGGAGACGCCGGCGGCCACGGTGATGACCCGCCCTTCTGTAACCGCCGGCTGATCCGAGGCGACCTCGGCCCACCGCACACGCTGCTTTCCCGAGCCGATGAACACACCCGCATCGCGGTCGATGCCGGTTGGCAAGAAATGCGCGAGGGCTTGCGTACGCGCCTGCGGCTGCCTCGAGCTGTACGTCAAGTATGTGCGCGCGAACTGCAGCGCGAAGTCCTCGCTCGGGGCGTCTGCGCTGTGTGGCAAGACTGCTGCTGGAGGCTGCGGCGGCGCGACAAGCGACCGCACGCCGAGAGCCAGAAGCACCACCATGACGGCCAGTGCGAGATAGCGCGGGCCGGCGACGCGCAGACGGGTTGCCCAGACACTTTCCGAGCCGCTGCTGACAGCGGCCCGTACTTCGCTCAGCCGGGTGCCGGCGCCCGCCTCCATCTAACGCTCGAAACTGAACTCGCGCCCCCCGCCCGATCCGCTGCCGCCCTGCGTGGGCGACAGCGAATCAGGGACAGGGGGGCTCGTTTCGGGAGCTGGCGCCACACTCGGCGGTGACGGTGTGCTCGGAACAGATGCGATCGGAGTGCTGTGCGCCTGATCTGCATTGGTTTCGCGCTGCATTCCTCCGCCGCCGTGGTTCCTCGCATGCCGATGAACCGGGTGGGGGCGCTTGACGGATCGATGAACAGGATGCCGTGGCGGCGGGGAGGGCACCGCCACATGCTTCGTCGCCACCGTCGCCTCATGCGATGGCGATGATGTGACTGACGACCGTGCGGGGGACGGCGGCGTCTTGCCACCGCCCCCCGTCAAGAGCATCGACACGATGGCTACTGCCGCCGCGCCAACACTCAGGCCGAGCACAAGAAAACGGGGCGGGACCAATGAAGTGGCGTGCCGGAACGTCGTGGGGGCGCCAACTTCGTGGCCCTCCACGGACTCCGTGTATGGATGCTGCACCTCATCGGCCCAGGCCGAACCGCCGTCGCCTGTGCCATCTGGCTCGGTGATAAGTGGCTCATCACCGAGCACGAACACGTCGTGTCCCTTCCTTCCCATCGTTCCGTTCCCTCACCAGAACGACGCCCCCTGGGAGCGGTTCGATACCCCCGCTCAGCTATTAGCTGGTGGCGCTAATCAGCCGCCAAAGCCAAACGTCTCGCCACCGCCCCCACCACTGCCGCCACCGCCGCTGGAACCGCCTCCAGAACCACCTGTCCCACCTCCGGACGATGGCTGGGTGGATGGTTGAGACGCTGAACCCGATGAGGTTGCCTGGCTGGCTGCCGGCGCCGGCGCTGGGGCCGCAGACCCAGCCCCTTCGAAGCTGAACTCTTCAGTCTGCCGCGGGGCACTGCTTTCGCTCGCCGCCGACTGCGCGCGAGACCTCGCCCGCTTCGACAACTTGCTCTTTGCCGAATGCGTCTGGCTCTTGGCGTGCACCACAGGACTCGTGGCGACCGGCGGAGCGACAACCGGCCTAATGAGCGGTGTCGTTGGTGGCGGCGGCGCGACAGTCCTGATCTGAGCGGAATGCGAACTGTGAGGCTTACTCGGCAGGATTGGCGGAGCCGTGATCCCTGGGCCGACGATACCCGTCGCAACGCAGGTTGCCGTGGCCGCGGCACCTGCGGTGCACACGGCCACGATCTTCTGGCCCGTCCCGACCAGCGCGCCTGAAGCTGCACCATCGCCTGACGGGGCGATCCCACTCACCTTAAGGGCTGCATGACGGAGTTTCCAGACGCCGGCACGCGCGCCATTCCCCAGACCATCGACCCACTGCGCCGCGCGGTCCACGAGACCAATGCCATGCAGGTGACTCGAGACGGCAACGCCCAGCAAAGCGGTAGACCCAAGCTCGTACAGATCGTCATGAAGACTCGCCAGGAATGCTCGACACGAACCACAGTGGGAAAAATGGGCCCGCAATATCTCCGCCTCGGCCTCGCTGGCCAAACCGTTCACATGCTTCTCAAACAACGACTGCCGTGCGAGCTCGCGCATCTCCGGACAGAACTCAGCGCCCTCGATCGCCTGCAGCCGTAACCGCACCTGCTTGGTGGCGCGCAAGACGAGCTTCTTCGCGGCGGGCAGGCTGATCTTCAGGTGCCGCGCAATCTCGGGCACCGTCAGGCCCAAGCCAAAGCGCAACACGATCGCCTCACGGTAGTTATCGCGCATCCGGCCAAGGGCCTCCTGCAAGCGAACCGCGTCCTCGCGATCCTCGGCCAGCTCGGCCGGCAGGCCGCGATCGCTGGGAGCGTCATAGGCGGCGTCCAGCGCCACCGTCGGGCGGGACGACCGCCAACGCAGCTGATCGATGGCGGCGTTCCGAACGCTGGTGAAAAACGCCGCGCGAAGATTCTCCGGTGCGCGACCCTCCGCCAGGCGGCGATGCAGCCGAATGACCACTTCCGACACCGCGTCCTCAGCGTCCGCACGCCCAAGCGAGCCGCCGAAACGCCGCAGCACGTAGGCCTCACCCAGCGGCCGCAGACGGTTGAGTTCACGCTCGGCTCGCCTGGCGCGCATCTGCGCCGGCAAGCGGACAGTCGAAGCGGCCTCCATCAGCGGGCCACCTTCAATAAACCAACTTCAACCACTTCCATCGAACCAACCCTCGTACCCTGCCCGCATTTCTAGGATAGACGCCGGTGTGGCTCGGCGCCAGAGCTGCCGAACCACACCGGACAAACGATTGATTCCTAGGAGTTGTTCCGTCCACCGCCTCCGTTCCCAGACCCCTTTCGGTTGCCGCCCGGAAGGAAGTCGACCCGGTCTGCAGCGATCGCGTGTTCCGATCGCTTCTGCCCGTCATCGCCCTCCCATTCGCGGAACCTCAGCTGGCCAACAACCGCCACCTTACGGCCCTTTTCCAGGTACTCCTTGCATATCTCTGCCTGTCGCCCGAATGTGGATACGTTGATGTAGAGCGGGGAATCCTTTCGCCCGTTGCTCTCTGCCACCCGCATGCTGCACACGGTCGTTTCACCGCGCTTCCGCAACTCGGGATCTCTAGTCAGTGCCCCAATCAAGGTCACCGTGTTCACTGTCCTTACCTCTCTTTCTCGGGGCTCCTTAAGCCCCATTGCTCATCCGACTTCTCCCCAAGCGCGCCCAATCGCTCCCACGCGGGTACGACCCTCACCCGAGTGGCGCGCCGCACATGACTCCCGTCCAATCGCGCGACATATGCCTCACCTGGACCAAGACGTTGCAACTGCGAGGGGTTAACCTCAAATCGATAACCCCGGGTGCGCGTTCCCTCGTCCGTCGGCATGCCGAGTCGATTCGTTCGAACCGTGCTCTGCCACGTGGGGATCGCGCCAATCAACTGGGCAACCCACTCCGCATCGCCCTGCTCGCCGATGCGATGGCACACAATGCCCGAGACGGTTGCGCCGATCCGCTCGCGCACCGCCGGGCCGGCCGCGCGTAGATCGGCCAGAGTCTGTGTACCTACTGCGACGCTGAAGCCGGCGGCCCGGCCACGCGCAAAGAGCCGGTCCAGGGCGGGGGCTTCCAGCGCACCAAACTCGTCGATTGCCACGAAGGTGCCCGCGCCTTCCCCCATCCATGCGCTTGCCGTGGCACCGAGGTCCAGAAGGACCATCTGCGCGATCGCCCGCCCAACATTCCCCGTGCGGTCGGTATCGAAGCGGAAGTAGGCAACGCCCCGCTGCTTGATCACGTCGCGCAGATCGAACAGCGAAGCACCGTCCCGCTCCGGGTCCAGCCAGGACCGCGCGAAATCCGACGAGGCTAGATTCTCCAACCGGGCCTGCAAACCCGCAATCGCCCGCAGCTGATCGGTGCGTAGACCAGCCACCGACGCTCCGATCTCGCGAACGATGTCGGAGTGACCGCTCGCCAGCGCCAGATTCTCGAGCTCGTCTGGATTGCAGTACCGCGCAACGTTGGCCAGGGTCACCTGTTTGGATGCCGCGTCCAACACCCTCAGCACCAAGCGCAAGAACGGAGACGCCGCCTGCCGGTAGAAGTCAGCGTCCCCCGAGCCCCAGCTCTCGACCGCTATCAACCGCTCCGATCGCTCGTCTACCGAGCCGTGCGCCAGGGGGTCGTAGCTGCTT
>JBAVGD010000322.1:0-1904 GCA_049684635.1 Solirubrobacterales bacterium
CCCGCACATTGTGCGAGCCGTGGGTGACCGGACCGCGGCTGAAGTTGTGGCGCTTGATCCCGCCCTGGAAGCCCTTGCCGATCGAGATCCCGGAGACGTTGACCTTCTGTCCCGCCTCGTAGGCGGCACCCGTGACGTCGTCGCCGTTCTTGGGACCCTCCTCGGCAGCCAGGTCCTCGCCGCGAAACTCGACCAGGTGGCGCATCGGCGGCGCGCCGGCCTTCTTCAGGTGGCCAAGCTCGGCCTTGCTCAGCTTGTTCTCCCTGACCTCGCCGAAGGCAAGCTGCACCGCGGCGTAGCCATCGCGCTCCGCATCGCGAACAGCCGTGACCTTGCAGGGCCCCGCCTCGATCACGGTTACCGGAACGACGGTTCCATCCTCGCGGAAGATCTGCGTCATACCGAGCTTCTTGCCAAGGATCGCCGCCATAGATCTAAAGGCGGATCTCGATGTCGACACCCGCCGGCAGCGAGTCCAGGCGCTGCAGCGAGTCGACGGTTTTCGGCGATGGCTGATGGATGTCGATCAGCCGCTTATGGGTGCGGATCTCGAAGTGCTCGCGTGAGTCCTTGTCCTTGAACGGCGAGCGAATTACGCAGTAGACGTTTTTCTCGGTCGGCAGCGGCACCGGCCCGGAGACGCTGGCGCCGGTTCGCTCCGCGGTCTCGACTATCTCGCGGGCAGCCCGATCTATGGCGTCATGGTCATACGCCTTGAGTCGAATCCGGATTTTTTGTGCTGCTATCGCTGCCACGATCTAAAGCTCTTGTGCGTTCTCCTCGCGCGGGTCTTACCGCGCGGAAGGGGCGCCGCCCCTTATCTGGGGCGCCGCCCCGGTCGTATGTCCATTTGCCGTTATCTCGTCGCCCAGGGCGACGAGAGGGCGGGCCTAAGCCCGCCCCAAGTGCTACTCGATGACCTCGGAAACAACCCCCGAGCCAACGGTTCGCCCGCCCTCGCGAATGGCAAAGCGCAGGCCCTGGTCCATCGCGATCGGCTGGATCAGCTCGATCGTCATCTGGACGTTGTCGCCCGGCATCACCATCTCGGTCCCCTCCGGGAGGTTGGCGATCCCGGTCACGTCAGTTGTGCGGAAGTAGAACTGAGGCCGGTAGCCGGAGAAGAACGGAGTGTGGCGACCACCCTCCTCCTTCTTCAGGCAGTAGACCTCGGCTTTGAACTTGGTGTGCGGTGTGATCGACCCCGGCTTGCAGAGAACCTGGCCGCGCTCGATCTCCTCGCGCTTGGTGCCGCGAAGCAGGCAGCCGACGTTGTCGCCCGCCTGGCCCTGGTCGAGGATCTTGCGGAACATCTCGACCCCGGTGACGACGGTTTTCGTCGTGTCCTTGATGCCGACGATCTCGACCTCGTCGCCGGTGTTGACGATTCCCTGCTCGATACGGCCGGTTGCCACCGTGCCGCGGCCGGTGATCGAGAAGATGTCCTCGATCGGCATCAGGAAGGGCTTGTCGAGCTCGCGCACGGGCTCGGGGATGTAGGAGTCGAGCGCGTCCGCGAGTTCGAAGATCGCCTTCTGGGCCTCCTCGTCGCCCTCCAGCGCCTTCAGCGCCGAGCCCTTGACGATCGGCGTCTCATCACCCGGGAAGTCGTACTCGTTGAGCAGGTCCTTGACCTCCTCCTCGACCAGCTCGATCAGCTCCTCGTCGTCGACCTGGTCGACCTTGTTGAGGAAGACGACCACGTGCGGGACGTTGACCTGACGGGCGAGCAGGATGTGCTCGCGCGTCTGCGGCATCACGCCGTCGGCGGCGGAGACGACCAGGATCGCGCCGTCCATCTGCGCGGCGCCGGTGATCATGTTCTTGACGTAGTCGGCGTGGCCCGGGCAGTCGACGTGCGCGTAGTGGCGGTTGTCCGTCTGGTACTCGACGTGGGAGGTCGC
>JBAVGD010000323.1:0-3031 GCA_049684635.1 Solirubrobacterales bacterium
CTGGTCATCCACTCCGACGGCGACTGGGAGGCGGCGGCCGACAAGGCAAAGGTCCACGCGTTCTCTCACGCCGGCCAGAGCTGCATCTCGATTCAACGGGTGCTCGTCCACGAGGATGTCGCCGATGGGTTTATCGAGCGCTTCATCTCCAACGCCGAAGCTCTGCGGGTTGGCGATCCGCTCGACCCGGAGACCGACGTCGGGCCCCTGATCAGCGCCGCCGATCGCGATCGCGTCAAGGAGTGGGTTGACGCGGCCGTTGCCGGCGGGGCGGAGCTGCTGACCGGGGGAGAGCTCGTCGACGACGGTCGCTGCCTTGCCCCCACACTGCTGGCCAGCCCGCCCCGCGACGCAAAGGTCTGGTGCGAGGAGATCTTTGGCCCGGTCGCGACGATCGACCGCTATGCGGACTTCGGCGAGGCGCTGCGGATGGCCAACGACTCGTCCTTCGGCCTGCAGGCGGGGGTCTTCACCCGCGACATCGGTCGCGCCCTCGAGGCGGCGAGGGCACTCGAGTTTGGAGGCGTGCTGATCAACGAAGTGCCGACCTTCCGCGCCGACCAGATGCCCTACGGCGGCGTCAAGGACTCTGGCAACACCCGCGAGGGCCCGGCCTACGCGATCCGCGCGCTGACCGAGGAGCGCTTCGTCACTCTGCAGGGCTGAGCGCCCTCAGCACCGAGACGCCTAGAGGGTCAGTTCGCCGGCGGACAGAATCACTTCGCCGTCGATTTCCACGGTCGGTGCGAGCAGCACGCAGTCCAGGTGGATCGGCACCTGAACGTTGCCACCCAGCCTGGCTGAGCTCCCGAAGGCGACGTGAGCGGTACCGAGGAGCTTCTTATCCTCAATAGTATTTCCGGTAAAGGTCGCTCCGTCATTCGTGCCGATCCCCAGCTCGGCGAGGTTGGTTCCCTCCGGCCCCGCTTCGGTAAGGATCTCCACGAGTCGCTTTCCGTCGGGACCGCTCGCTTCGACCAGGCGGCCCCCGCTGATCTTGAGCGTCACGGGAGCTTCCAGCTTGCCGGTCGTCGTTATCGAACCGTCGACGACAAGGGTGCCCTCGCCGCTGCCCTCGATCGGGGCGATGAAGGCCTCGCCGAAGGGGATGTCGCCCAAGGCACCCCGGGTGCCGAGCGACCCGGTGTCGGTGGCTCCCCCGCGGCCTTGAAGCCCGATCCGCAGATCGCTGCCGTGCGGGCACGTGATGTGCGCCTCGGTGCTCGCACCGAGCACACGGGCAAGCCCGGCGGAGCGCTCGCGCAGGGGCCTGGGATCCGGCGCCATCATTCGGGTAAGCATCTCCGCCGTCGCTCCCGGCATCGAAGCGATGCGGGTGCCGGCCTCAGTGGCGGCCTTGCATGCTGCCGTGTACGAGATCGATCGCATCGTGGGCGCGATGACGAGGTCAGCGGCAACCATCGCCGCCGCGACGGGTGGCGGTAGCTCAGCGGAATGCGATTCGCGCTCCGATATCACCATCAGGGTCGCCTCGCCGCCGTCGCCCTGAGCGTGGATTCGCAGCAGCGCTCCAAGCTCTTCGGTGATCGGGTTGCAGATGACCAGGACGTTTTCCGACGGGTTCAGGTCCAGGAACTTGCGAAACAGGATCCCGAGTGCGTGATCCAGAGTGTCCAACATCGCAACAGGCTATCCGGGGCTTCTAACGGGTGCGGAGTCGAAGCTGGGCGAGACTCTCGCCGATCCCACATGGCGCTGCGATGCGGAATCCGCGCCGGGCCGCCCCGCGCTTGGTCCGAACCGTCTCAGGGCGCACACCCCCTACCGGGCTAGGTCCTCAGTACTCAACCTCTGCCTCCACCCCGAAGGAGCGGTCAGCGGCGAGTTCGACGATCTTGTCGATGATCGGCGCGTGCCAGCCCTCCTTCTGCGAGCGGGTTGCGATCGTCTCCACAGCCATGCCGATCCGGGTCGCCGTCGTCGACGCCAGCCCGCGCATCACTTCGAAGTCGAACTCGCAGTCTTCGCAGACCTCGGCCAGGTCGAGCAGGTAGGCGGTTTCCTGGTACTCCTCGGAGATGACCAGCCCGCGGTGGATCGGGTCGTCGTAGACGACGGTCGAGGTGAGGTCGGTGAGGGGCGCCAGCCGCCATATCCGCTGCGAGCCGTCCGGCGCATCGGTCTCGAGATCGATCAGGGCGAAGTTGTTGCCGTGGGCGTCGCCGTTGCCGAGGATGTAGTTGCAGAAGGCGGCCGTGAGGAGGTTGACGACTTCGTCGGGACGGCTGACCGCGTTCAGCAGGCCACGGGCTTCGGCCCAGCCGGGAGCGGCCCACTCCTCACCCTGCTCGTCCACGGTCGTGCCGGGCGGGATGCCGAGCGCCTGGCAGAACGACTCGCAGTGCAACCGCCTGACGCCGGGGACGCCGTCTCCCGCGACGCGGTCGTAGCGAGGCGAGACCAGGCAGCGGCGGCCGCCAATCTCCTCCACGGTGGCTTTGGCGACCGGCAGGCCGACCTGCCGGCAGACGGTCATGCAGAACATCTCGTTGGCGACGTATTCGGGGTATTCGCCGGTCTCGGGCTTGATCACGTGGGTACTCGGCGCTCTCGCCGTCGGCCAGGCCCAGCGGTTGTTCTGCTCGTCGCGGACCAGGGCGAGCTTGTGCCGCTCGCCGGGCAGGGTGAAGCGCACCCGCTCCCGCTGCTCGCCGGAGAAGAGAGTCGACGGCGACTGCACGGCCTCCGCCAGCTCCTCCTCGCTCAGCCACTGGAGCGACTCGGGCCCCGGACCCTCGTCGATCTGCTCCTCAGGGAGGAAGGCGACAGCCCCTGAACAGTCGCCCCCGAGCTCCTTGATCAGTGCGTAGCCGTCTGCCGGGTCGATGCCAAGCGCTTTAGCGATCTGCGTGCGGCGACGTCCCTCGGGCAACGCCCCCTCGACAAATGTCGCCGTCGCCTCATGGCTGAATGGCTGTGGACGCGTCGGCAGCGAATTGCTGAGCAGCGCCGTGCCGGCACCGATCTCGTCGACCAGCTCCAGATCGTAGGCAAACCTGTAGTCATTGTC
>JBAVGD010000324.1:0-5467 GCA_049684635.1 Solirubrobacterales bacterium
CTCGCACCGGCGGCGCTCGCAACGGCGGCGCTCGCAACGGCCGCCAGCGCTCGCCGTCTGTCGCGACGCTTCGACTGTTTCGATAAGCGCCTGGACTTCGCCTTGTGCACCGCTGTCAGCGTATCCCGAGCCGTTGCTAATGTCGCTGTAATGAGCGAACTTCCCGAGAACTTCCAAACCGCCCCCGTGGCCGAGGTCGATCCAGAGATCGCCGCGGTTCTCGAGGCCGAGCTGCGGCGCCAGCAGAACACGCTGGAGATGATCGCCTCGGAGAACTTCGTGCCCCAGGCGGTGCTCGACACGCTTGGCTCGGTGCTGACCAACAAGTACGCGGAGGGCTATCCCGGCCGCCGTTACTACGGCGGCTGCGAGGAGGTCGACGTCGCCGAGCAGCTGGCGATCGAACGCGCCAAGCAGCTCTTCAAAGCCGACCACGCAAACGTCCAGCCTCATTCCGGCTCCCAGGCCAACAACGCCGCCTACATGGCGTTGATCGAGCCCGGCGACACGATCATGGGGCTGGCGCTCGATCACGGCGGCCATCTCACGCACGGCATGAAGCTGAACGTTTCCGGGAAGCTGTACAAGGTTGTCGCCTACCACGTCCGTCGCGAGGATCTGCTGGTTGACATGGATGAGGTCGAGCGCCTTGCTCACGAGCACCGGCCCAAGGCGATCGTTGCGGGTTGGTCGGCCTACCCCCGCCAACTCGACTTCGCCGCCTTCCGCGAGATCGCCGATTCGGTAGGCGCCAAGCTGATCGTCGACATGGCCCACTTTGCCGGCCTCGTTGCCGCCGATGAGCACCCGAGCCCGGTGCCCTACGCCGACATCGTGACGACCACCACCCACAAGACGATGTGTGGCCCGCGCAGCGGCATGATTCTCTGTCGCGAGGAACACGCGGAAGCGGTCGACAAGGCCGTCTTCCCCGGCCAGCAAGGTGGCCCGTTGATGCACACGATCGCTTCAAAAGCGGTCATGCTGCGGATTGCGGCCAGCGAGCCGTTCCGGGTCCGCCAGCGCCAGACGATCGCGAACGCGAAGGCTTTCGCGGCGGGTCTTCGGGCGGGTGGCGTGTCGATTCTCACTGGGGGGACCGACGTGCACCTCGTTCTCGTCGACCTCACGCCCAGCGGCCTTGACGGTAAGACCGCTGAGACCCGCCTCGAGGAAGTCGGCATCACGGTCAATCGCAACGCAATTCCCTTTGACGAGCGGCCGCCGATAAACCCCTCCGGACTGCGGATCGGGACTCCGGCGCTGACCACTCGCGGCATGGTGGAGGAAGACATGACCGAGATCGCGGCCGTGATCGCGACGGCCCTCTCCGACGACTTCGACTCCGAAAAAGATGCGCTTGCGAATCGGACCCGCTCCCTGATGGATCGCTACCCGCTCTACCCGCAGCTTTCGCCGGCAGCGGTCTGAACAGGAGGCCGGCGGGCGCCGCTCGTCGGATGCCTACCACCCGCCCACGGCGGGTGGAATTTAGAGCCCCTTCGGGGCAGGAATCACTCCGCGGTGCCGGGGGGAGGCACCGACGAGCGGCGCCCGCCGGCCTCCTGTGCAAGCCGATCCGCGAATATCCGGCGCAATGAGGGTCTGGGTGGATTGCACGGCCGCGGCGCACCCGCTGGTGTTGCGGCCGATTATCGAGAGGTTGGAAGGGCGCGGTAACGAGGTCTTCGTCACCGCGCGGGAGTACGGGCAGACGGTTGGGATCCTGGAACGGCTTGAGATCCCGTGCACGGTTGTCGGTGAGCATGGTGGGCGGTCGACGCTGGGCAAGGGGGTGGCGTTGGCGGGGCGGTCGGCTCAGCTGGCACGGGTCATCTGGGGGCGCCGTCCGGACTTGGCGATTGCGCATGGATCGGTCGACCTTGCCGTGGTGTCCAGGCTCTTTCGCATTCCCTCGGTGCAGATGCAGGACTACGAGTTCGCGGGCCTGCAGCGCAGGATCAGCTTTCGCGTGGCGCGGCGGGTTCTCGTCCCGGACACGATTCCGCTCGAGCGGCTGCGGCGGATCGGTGCGAGCGAGGAGAAGCTCATTCGCTATCCCGGCCTGAAGGAGGAGTACTACCTCTATGACTTCGAGCCCGACCCGGCGGTCATCGGGGAGCTTGGCCTCGATCGCGAGAAGGTGCTCGTGGTCGTGCGGCCGCCGCCGGAGACCTCCGAGTACCACGCGCCCAACGACCTCTACCGTCAGGTCGTCCAGCGCCTCGCCGGCGCGCCCGGTGTCGAAGCCGTGATCATTCCCCGGACCGGTGCGCAGGTCGATGAAGTACACGAAATCGCGCCGAACGTGACCGTGCCGCTCGGGGCGGTCGACGGCCAGAGCCTGATCGCCTTCGCCGACCTCGTCGTCAGCGCCGGCGGGACGATGAACCGAGAGGCCGTCGCGCTCGGCACGCCCGTCTTCACGACCTTCACCGGTCGCATGGGCGGGGTTGACGAGGCATTGATTGCCGATGGTCGCCTGCGGGTCCTTAGCGATCCCGCCGAACTGGCGCTGCAAAAGCGGACCACGCCGATCGGCGTGCTTCACCCGCGCGACCCCGAGCTGCTTGTCGAAGGAGCCCTCGGGGCCGTTGGATAGCCTGAGCGCGCCCGCCTCCTCTTTCGGGCATGCGTATGGCAGCGACAACTGACGCCGTCCTCGCCTTTCTCGCAGCCGCGGCGATTGCGTGGCTGCTGGTTCCGTATGCGGAGCGGCTGGCCTACCGGATCGGGGCAATCGATCCGCCCAAGGAGCGGGGCCTTCACGACAAGGAGATGCCACGCCTCTCGGGGCTTGCGATCTTCGCCGGAGTCGAGGTGGCCGGCTGGATCTGGTTGCCGGCCGACGGCGAGAGTCGCTCGATCCTGCTCGGCGCGGCGGCGATCGCGGCGGTTGGAGTCGTCGACGACGTGCGCGGACTTTCCGCCCTGCCGAAGCTGCTCGGCCAGATCGGCGCGGCGACGATTCCCGTGCTGGGCGGGGTGCGGCCCGACGTGGTGACCCTGCCGTTCGTCGGTGGCTTCGAACTCGGCTGGCTTGCCTACCCGCTGACCGTGATCGGCATCGTCGCCGTCGTCAACGTGATCAACTTCATCGACGGCATCGACGGTCTTGCGGCAGGGGTGTGCATGATCGCCGCGGGGGCCTTCGCGGTGATCGCCCTCTCTTTGGAACGCGACGCCGCCGGCGTTCTGGCGGCGCTCACCGCCGGGGGCGCGCTCGGCTTCCTTCGCCACGGCTTCCCGCCGGCGTCGAGCTTCATGGGGGACACCGGCTCCAACCTGCTCGGCTATCTACTCGCCACGATCGCGGTGCAGGGAGCGTTGAAGACGAACGCCGTCGTCGCCCTGATCCTGCCCCTGGTCGTCCTCGCTGTGCCGATTCTCGACACCGGTTTCGTGGTTGCCAAGCGGCTCAAATACGGCCAGCCGATCTACCAGGCGGACAGCTGGCATTTCCACCACCGGATGGCGAACATCGGCTTTACCCAGCGGCGCACGCTTGCCTACCTCTACGGCTGGACGCTGGTCCTCGCCGGCTTTGCCCTCGCCCTGCGCTTCGTCCCGTACAGCGACAACCACGGCCATTTCGACCCACTGTGGACCGCTGTCATGGTGGCCTGCGGGCTGGTCGCCCTTGCCTCCAGCGTCTACCTGATCTATGTGCTGGAGATTCTCAAGCTGCGCCGTGGCCGCCTCAACCCTGAGACGGGTGAGTTCGAAGCGATCCAGCTTGACGACGGAGGTACGCCACGCGAGGACCCCGGGCGGTAGCGAAAGCGTCGACGAACCGGCTTGAGGCCCTTGTGACAACTTTCACGAGTTCCTTCGGGCGGTAGTGGCAACCCTCACGAACTGGCTCTACAACGCGGTTCCCGGCCTCTTTCGGATATAGTCGCCCATCCGCCCGCTCGGCCCGAGCCGGGCGGTTTTATGTCTCCTCCTAAGCATGTCGATCTACTGGTGCTCGCCGCCGCCCTCGCCGTGTTCGCAATCGGCGGGTTCTCCATGCTCGGATATGCCGTGGCTGCGGCCGCCTGGCTCGCACAGCGAGGCATTCAGGTCCTTGCCGGTCGCCGCGCCGCCGAGGAGCTTGCGCGTGGCAACCGGCAGCGGGCAATGGGGATCGTCGCGGCGACGACGCTGGGCCGCGTCTGGCTGATGGTGACCGCTGCGCTGGTCGTCGGCCTGGCCGAGCGGGAGGCGGGCCTTGCCGCGGCCGTCCTGCTTGCCGTGCTCTTCACCATCTCCTTTGCCGCGCAGGGAATCGCACATCTCTTCGAGCCCGAAAGGCAGGGCGTGGCTCGATGAAGATGCGATGGAAGTTTCTGATTGGCCTTGGCATCTACCTTGCGATTGCGATTGCCCTGCTGCTGATTTTCGGCAACGAGGGCAAGAACGAATCTTTCAAGCCCCAGAACGAGTTCAAGCTCGAACCGTGGGTCTCGATCCACCTTGGCAGCCTCGACCTCAGCATCAACAAGGGAGTGCTGTATCTGGTGCTCGCCAGCGTCTGCACCATCGTCACGATGGTTTGGATCTCCCGGCGCATGGTGGAAAAGCCAAACCGGGTCCAGACAGCGGTTGAGCTCGCCTACGACCTGACGAAGAACAACATCACCGGCGGCAACATGGATCCCGGGATGGCAACCCGCTGGTTCCCCTTCCTCGGCGCGCTCTTCTTCTTCATCTGGTTTTCCAACATGCTCGGCTTCCTGCCGCTGCCGACCAACACCGAGAACACCGTCTCGATCTTCGGCCTCGAAGTCCCGGCGCTGGCGATCTACGCGGCCACCGCGAACATCTCGATTCCCCTGGTCCTAACCCTCGTCGTCTGGTTCTCCTACCACGTCGAAGGAATCCGGGCAAAGGGCTTCATCCCGTACTTCGCGAGCTGGCTGCCGCCCGGCCTGGAGGCGATGAACCCGATCGGCAGGGGCGCCATCTTCCTCATTGAGGTGATCTCGCATTTCGTCCGGCTGATCTCGCTCTCAGTGCGTCTCTTCGCCAATATCCTTGCCGGCCACCTGCTGCTGCTGTTCATGGGCGGCGGGCTCGCGGTGCTGCTTGGGATCGCGGCTCTCGGAGCCCTCACGTTCCCCTTGGCCTTCATCTTCTTCGTTTTCGAGGTGGTCCTGGTGGCCACTCTGCAGGCATTTATTTTCTCGACCTTGACCTCGATCTACATCGGCGGAGCGACCGCCGCAAGTCACTAGAAAAAGGAGCAGCAATCCATGGATCTGTCCCCCATTGCCGCGGTCACCGATGAAGGTGTGAAAAGCGCCGGCAAAGCCATTGCGCTCGGCGTCGGCGCGGGGCTCGGCTCGATCGGCGCCGGCATCGGCGTGGGTTTCATCTTCGGTAAGGAGATCGAGTCCGTCGCCCGTCAGCCCGAGATGAAGAGCGAGCTGGAAAGCATTCGCTGGCTCGGCTTCGCGCTGACCGAGGCCGTGGCCTTCTACAC
>JBAVGD010000325.1:0-14604 GCA_049684635.1 Solirubrobacterales bacterium
CAGTGAAGGTAGCCCTGCTCCGAGGGAGTCACGTCCCCCGAGCGCCCGGGCGTGCGCTCCGCCGACTCGACACCGGGGGCGAGCGAGGCGAAGATCGGGTCGAGCCTCTCCACCGCCCCGTCCGGTCCTCCGATCATCAGGCAGTAGCCGCGGTCCAGCCCGAAGACGCCGCCGCTCGTGCCGCAATCGACGAAGTCGATCCCGTGCTCACGAAGCCGCTCGGCGCGGCGGATGTCGTCACGGTAGTAGGAGTTGCCACCGTCGACGATCGCGTCGCCCGGCTCGAGAACCGCCGCCGCGTCCTCGATCGTCTTCTCGGTGATCTCCCCCGCCGGCACCATCACCCAGACCGAGCGGGGTGCGTTTAGCGCCGACGCCAGCTCCTGCAGCGAGGCCACACCCTCAGCGCCCTCTCCGGCCAGCGTCGCGACCGCATCGGAGTTGACGTCGTAGACAACACAGCGGTGCCCATCGCGCATCAGGCGGCGCGCCATGTTGGCTCCCATACGGCCGAGACCGACGATTCCCAGCTCCATCGCAACCTCCGCTCGTCTATCTGCAGTGGCGGACCGCACTCGGCCCAAGCGCCATCCTACGTTCTGTGAGCACTCACCGAACCGCGCTTGGATAGCCTGGCGCAGATGGCTGCCTCCACGGCGAACCGCGACGATGGCGCAGCCGCCGACGTGCTGGCGATCTTCGGGATCACCGGCGACCTGGCGAAGAAAATGACTTTCCGCGCCCTCTACCGGCTCGAGGCCAGGGGGCGACTCGACTGTCCGATCGTCGGCATCGCGATCGACGACTGGGACGCCGAGCGGCTACGCGAGCACGCCCGCCAGGCAATCGCCTCAACCGTCGAGGATCCAGACGAGGACGTCTTCGGGCGCCTCGCCGCTCGCATGTCATACGTGCAGGGCGACTACGCGAAGCCCGAGACCTTCCGCAGGCTCGCCGATGAGATCGGCGACGCCAAGCGCCCGGTCTTCTACCTGGAGGTCCCGCCGGTTCTGTTCGCCACCGTGGTGCATGGGCTCGGCAAGGCAGGCCTGACCGGCAACGCGCGCGTTGTCATCGAGAAGCCGTTCGGCCACGATCTGGAGTCGGCGCGGGCGCTCAACGCCGAGCTCCACGAGGTGCTCCACGAGGACCAGATCATGCGGATCGACCACTTCCTCGGCAAGGAGCCGGTCATGGACATCACCTACCTGCGCTTTGCGAACTCGCTGCTCGAGCCGGTCTGGAACCGTGAGCACGTCGCCTTCGTGCAGATGACGATGGCTGAGAACTTCGGGGTCGACGACCGCGGCCGCTTCTACGACCCGGTTGGCGCCCTACGAGACGTCGTCCAGAACCACATCCTGCAGGTGCTCGCGCTGGTGGCCATGGAGCCGCCCGCGGGCAACCAGCCCGATTCGGTCCGCGACAAGAAGCTCGAGCTCTTCAAGGCCGTGCGCAATGCCGACCCGGAGCGCTACGTGCGAGGGCAATACACCGGCTATCGCGATGTGCCGGGTGTGGCGGCCGACTCCACCACCGAGACATACGTCGCCCTCGAGCTGGCGATTGACAACTGGCGCTGGAGCGGGGTGCCGTTCTTCGTCAGGGCCGGCAAGCAGATGCCGGTGAAGGCGACCGAGGTGAGCGTCGTTTTCAAGCGGCCGCCGCCGCTCGGGGTCGGAACCGGCAAGCACCCGGGGCAGAACCAGATGACGGTTCGAATCGACCCGATGCCTGGGGCACGGCTTCGTTTCCTCGCCAAGAAGGCCGGCGAAGAGGCATTCGAGCCGGCTGACCTCGAGGTCCTTTTCGAGAAAGCGCCCGGGGAGGATCCCGAGCCCTACGAGCGGCTGCTCGACGATGCGATCAAAGGCCAAGCCCAGCTCTTCACCCGCGAGGACTCCATTGAGGAGACCTGGCGGATAGTCCAACCGCTGCTCGACGAGCCCGGGCCGGTACACCCGTACGAGCCCGGCAGCTGGGGGACCGAGGAGGCGGGCAAGCTGACCCGTGGCGTATGCCAGTGGCACGAACCGTGGCTGCCGTGAGATGCACCTCGTTCCGGACTGAGCCGAGCGCCATGGGTCGTTCGCCGCGGGGCGCTCAGGCCGGCCCGTGAGATTTCTCACTGCGGAATACCAACTCCCGTGCTAGGTTTTGGGCTACCTAATTAGGGACGCCTAAGCGCGCGGCCCACCGGAATCCCGAAGCGAGAAAGACAGATCTAGCTGCATGGTCCCTACGCTCGTCATCGCCCTCAGGGAGGGTGTCGAGGCATCGCTGATCATTGGCATCATCGCCGCCTTCCTGGTCAAGGAGGGCAGGCACGATGCCCTGCGCCAGATGTGGGGCGGCGTTGCGATCGCGATCGCCCTCTGCGTCGGCGTCGCGGTCGCGCTGCGGCTGGTCGGCGAACAGCTGCCCCAGCGCCAGCAGGAGGGCCTGGAGACGGTGATCGGCCTCGTCGCCGTCGCGGCTGTGAGCTACATGATCGTTTGGATGCGTCGCCATGCGCGGGGCATCAAGCTCGCGCTTGAGGGCAATGCGGCCAGTGCCCTCGAGACCGGCTCGACCCTTGCCCTGGTCGGCATGGCGTTTCTCGCCGTGCTGCGCGAGGGCTTCGAGACCTCCGTCTTCCTCCTTGCCGCCTTCCAGGACGCCACCGACACCACCGCGGCCGGCGCGGGCGCCGTCCTCGGCCTGGTTGCCGCGGTCGCAATCGGCGTCGGCATCTACCGCGGCGGCGTGCGGATCAATCTCGCTCGCTTCTTCCGGGTCACCGGCCTGGTCCTGGTCTTCGTCGCCGCCGGCCTGCTGGCGACATCGATGCACACCGCTCACGAGGCGGGCTGGATCAACAGCCTGCAGGGCCAGGCGCTCGACCTCACCTGGCTGGTCAAGCCCGGGACGGTGTCCGGCTCGCTGCTGACCGGCATGCTCGGCCTGCAGCCAAAACCCACCATCGGCGAGGCGCTGATCTACCTGCTCTACGCGGCCCCGATGGGCATCTACGTCCTCTGGCCCGATCGCTTGCGGCCACGTCGCCGCACCTTCGCTCGCGCTCGCACAGCGCCGGCCGAGAGCCCCGCCTGAGAAGCCGGCCCGAGAGGCCCTCGCCCGCCAGAGCCGTCGCTCCCGGACCCGCTTCCGGTAGGCGCTTGATAATCCGACTGCTCCGGTCGGATTTCTGTTAGGGTGCCCTAACTCGCGTCCCTTGTAACGCAAAGGAGCCACCGATGTACCGAGTTCCCCTCCTCCTAACCGCCGCGGCAATGGCTGTCGCAGCGGTACTCGCCACCGGCTGCGGCACCAGCTCCGATCCGCCCCCCAAGGGCGCCAAGACCCTTTCGTTCAAGCTGACCGACGAAGGCTGCGAGCCCGCGAAGGCAACCGTGCCGGCGGGCGCGACCGTCTTCGACGTCACCAATGCCGGGACCTCGAAGGTGACCGAGTTCGAGGTGCTCGAGGGCGACAACATCGTCGGCGAGAAGGAGGACCTCTCCGACGGGCTATCCGGAACCTTCTGGATCACCCTTCACAAGGGGACCTACACGCTCTACTGCCCCGGCGGCTCGCATGAGCGCGGCACGCTGACCGTGACCGGGTAGTGCCATAAGGAGCCCATGCCCTCGCTTGGACAGCTCACCACGTCAGGCTCGCAGCTCGCCAGTAAGCGCGGCGTCTACCTCGGGCGGCGTTCGACGAAGCTCCATGTGGCTATTTATCGGCGCTCCGGCGGCAGGATCGGCGGGCATATCCCCGGCTGGCCCGAGGCCCGAATAGTCCTGGTCGACCACACCGGCGCCAGGAGCGGTAGGAAGCGGACGTCTCCGGTGATGTACCTCGAAGACGGCGACGCGATCGTCGTGATGGCCTCGAAGGCCGGCCAGCCAACGCACCCTGCGTGGTTTCACAATCTCAAGGCCAATCCGGACACCACAATCCAGATCGGCCCGGTTGTTCGCGAGGTCCGCGCTCGCATCGCCACCGGCGAGGAGCGCGATCGCCTCTGGTCGAAGTTTGTGGCGATGTATCCCGGATCCGAGTTCTACCGGCGCAATGCGAAGGGCCGGCAGATTCCGATCGTGGTCCTCGATCCACGGTAGGAAGCGCCGGCTAGCTCAGTCCTCTTCTGCGCACATGCGAGCGTCCAGAGTGCCCCCGACTCACGTCTGCGCTGTTAGGAGCGTCTCAGCGTCTTAGAAGCGTCTCGGCTTTTTAGCCGCCGAGCCCGCCCAGCACCGCAAACGGGTTTGGCGGGCGCTCGGCGTAGGCCAGCTTCCAGATGCCCTCGACGTTGACCCGGCTGCCGCTGGGGGCCTCGCTCCGGATCCGGTCTGCCAGCGCCTTGGCGCTGTCCTCGTCCGTGGCGCCAACCAGCACGAAACGCCAGCGGTGAACGACCGCCAGGCCCTCGCCTCGCAATCGCTCCGCGAAGCGGCTCGCATCGTGGTGCGATGGGAGGTCGACTCGGACCTCGAATTCGGGATAGCCACGCTCCTGCGCCTCCCTGCGCTCGGCCGCCATCAGCGCTTCATGCTCAGCCAGCTTGGCGGTGTCAGTCTCGGGCAGGGGCTTGTCGGGGTCCTCCCAGACCTCCGCCGATGGATGCCAGTGCCTGAGGTCGATATCCATAGTCCAGTCGTGCTGCTGAGCCTCAGCCTCGATGAGGCTCCGGCCGCGTTCAGCCTGGTCTCGCGTGCCGGCATAGAGGAATACCCGCGCGCCGTCCCGCGTCACGATGACGCGATCGTGGAAGGCGTCACTAAGATCGTGCTGCAGCTCCTTGGCATCGAGGCGCTCGATCAAGGAACGCGCCCGGCCCTCCTCGCGAATGTCGATCTGCAGCCGCCAGTCGTCGTTCATCCGCGCAAAGCTACTCGAGAGGTCGTGTGCTCGGCACTCGACTGACGAGACGCTTGCGGCTGCCAGGCGGTTAGGGGGCCGAGCGTCGGCGCAGAGCGATGCCGGTGAGGATCTCGCGGACGACGCGATCGGCGACGAGGGCGGTCACGTCGGATGAGCCGACCGCGGTGGGAATCACCTCGACCACGTCGGCACCAACGAGGTCCAGCCGCTCCGCGAGACTCCGGCAGGCGCAGAGGAGCTCGGCGCTCGTCATCCCGCCCGGCTCGGGGGTTCCGGTGCCCGGAGCGAACGCCGGGTCGAGCACGTCGACGTCGACTGAGAGGTAGACCGGCCCCTCTCCCACCGCCGTCGCGGCGCGCTCGACGGTCTCCCCGATGCCCAGCTCGCGCACGTCATGCATGAACAGGCTGCGGATCCCGCGTTCTCGCTGCCAGGCGAACTCGGCCTCGCCTGGCCAGTAGCCGCGCAGCCCGATCTGTACGTAGCGGCCAGGCTCAACGTGCCCCTGTTCGATGAGCCGGCGCATCGCGGTGCCGTGCGAGACATCGACCCCGAAGACGGTCGCACCTGTGTCGGTATGAGCATCGAAGTGGACCAGTCCGAGGGGGCCCCGGCGCGCCGCGCACGCACGGATGTCCGGCTCCGCTATCGCGTGGTCCCCGCCGAGCACGATCGGAATCGCACCGGCGTCAAGGACCTCGCCGACCGTTCGCTCGATTGCTTCGTGGGTGCGAGCGGGGTCCGCCGGTAGGACCGGCGCATCGCCGTAATCGACGACGTGCAGGGCAGCGAACGCATCGATGCCTGCCTCGAGATGAGGACCCGGCGGGCAGCTTGCGGCACGGATCGCTCGGGGGCCGAAGCGTGCTCCGGGACGGTCGGAGACGAGGTCGTCGGTGGGAGCGCCGACGATCGCCACATCGGCGCCGGCTAGCTCGGCCGGGTCCTCGGTGTAGGGGACACCACCGAAGCTCGGCAGGCCGGCGAAATCGGGCTTCTCGCCGTACTCGCGCCAGCGCTCCAGCGGATCGATCACGACGTCGCAATGCTACGCCCGCCCACGTTTGACGCACCAGATCGGTCCCCTTCCCGGCCGATGGGCCGATTCCGTTACCTATGGACACGTTTTCGGCCCGTCGGCGGGGGCGTCGGTGGTCAGGGGTGGCTGGAGCCGTCGATGAGGACGGCGTTGTTGGAGTAGCCGGTGAAGTTGCCGGCGATCCGTCCCCATCCCAACCGCCTAGTCCTCACGGCCCGGTAGCGCACCAGGGTCATGCGACCCAGTGCCAGCCGCTGCACACGTCGAAACTCGGGTTCCAGGGGGCTGCGCAGCCCGGCGGGCGGGGGGCGGCCGCTGACCACGTCGACTTCGGCGACGGGAACCGGGCCGTGGCGCCATTCCTTCCACTTGACCCGGGTCTCGCCGCCGGCGATGTAGAAGGCGAGCGGTTCGTCCCCCTGCTCCCAGACCAGAATCGCTCGCGGCCGATGCGGCGGGCCGATGGCCTCCGCGACGCTGCGCCAGTTGTCGCGCTGCAGGGCCGGCCGGAAGTCGGAGTAGATGCAGAAGGCGAGGAGGTAGGTAATGAGAGCGACCCCGATGCCGATCCCCAGCCAGCCCGCCCGCGGCGCCGCGATGCCGGCCGCCCCCACGAGTGCCAGCGGAATCAGCTCAGGCAGGAGGTTCCGCGCCAGGATGAAGTCCTGACCGACCGCCGCGAAGCCGAGTGCCAGCAGCACGCCGCCGCCGCCCACCGTCAACGCCACCGCAGCCCGTCGCTTCTCCCAAGCCCCACCGCGAGCCAGCAGCAAACCCACCGCTGCTGCGAAAAGCGCCATCGGGATCAGCGCGTGCTTCAGCAGCCCCGCTTCGCCGACGAAGAAGCTGATCCCGGTGTCGCGCAGACGAGTCGCCATTCCGAAGGTCGAAATCCAGTCGTTGTTCTTGCCGGCGGCCTGGTGGAGCGCGATCGGCGCGAGCGCAAGGCCTGCCAGCGCCACCGCCGCGACCGACCAGAGAGCCCGTCGCAGGGGTCGGACCGCAAGCAAGAGCCAGGCAGCCTCGATGGCCATCGGAAAGAAGGCGAACCAGTGGCTGGCCAGCGCGAGCGCCGAAAACATGGCCCACAGGCCGAGATCCCAGGCGCCCGAGGTTCGGCGCGCGCGGAGGAAGAAGAGAAGCGCAGCTGTGCTGAGCAAAACGAGAAGGGCATAGGCCCGCGCGTCCTGCGAGTACCAGACGAGGGTCGGCTCGACGGCGACGATCGCCGCAATCGCAAGGCCGACCCGGCGGTCGATCAGCTCGCGTCCAACCAGATAGGCGACGGGGACGGTGGCGGTCCCAAACAGCGCCGAGAGGGAGCGCAAGCCGACCTCGTGCACGCCGAAGACATGCGACCAGAGCCAGGCCAGCAGGTAGTACAGCGGCGGGGTCGACTCGCCCGCCCAGACTTCGTGCATCGTCTGCGAGAGGCCGGCGAAGAGGACACGTCCGGCGGTGACCGCCTCGTCGTGTCGGTAGCTTTGGAGGCCGAGCGCGGAGAAACGAATCGCCGCAGCAATGGCGGTGAGGCCCACCACAGCCCAGAAGAACCATCGCGCTCTGCTCGTGTTGGGGAAGGTGTAAGTGCCCATCCAGTCGAAGGAAACTCGGATGATCCGCCGGCGAGAGAGCGCAACGCTACTCGCGACGCTGGCCGTAACCGCTGCGCTGGTCTTTGGCGCGGCTGGTTCGGCCAGTGCCGGAGTTCTCCAGCCCGGCCAGGGAAAGACCTTCTTCGGCCTCACCGACAGCGGCGTCAACTCGCAATTCACCGAATTCACCGAAATGGTCGGAAAGCATCCGGCGGTGATCGAGACCTTTCGCTCCTGGGGCACAGATCTCCTTGCCTCGGTAAAGCGCTGGCAGAACGCCCTCGCCCGGCCCGTCCTCCATATCTCCACGGCCGACGCCAGCGGCGAACAGATCATCACTCCCCGCGGCATCGCGCTTGGCAAGGGCGACGACTACCTGATCGCCCTCAACCAGCTGTTCTGGTCGCGGGGCATGCGGGCCTACATTCGCCCGCTGGGTGAGCCGAACCGCTGCCTGAACCTCTACGCGGCCTACGACTGCAACGGCGTCCCCAAGGCCTCCTACCAGAGCCCCTACTGGTACAAGCAGGCCTTCCGCCGCATCTACATCATCGTGCACGGCGGCGGCACGCTGGAAGCCATAGACAGCCGGCTCGCCAGCGCGAACCTGCCGCCACTGGCCACGCAGAGTGGGGAACTGCCCACCGGGCTGCCCAAGGCGCCGGTCGCGGTCATCTGGAGCCCCCTGCCGACCGGCTCACCCGGAATCCACAAGAACCTTCCCGAGCATTTCTATCCGGGAGCGCCCTACGTGGACTGGGTGGGCACGGATTTCTACTCCACCTACCCTGAATGGAAAGCGCTGACGGCGCTCTACTCGCGGTTCAAACACAAGCCCTTCACCCTCACCGAGTGGGGGCTGGATGGCAGCGACGACGTGCGGTTCGTCAAGCAGCTCTTCGCCTGGCTGCGCCTTCACCCGCGCTGCCGGATGCTCATCTACTACCAGGACTTCGGCAGCTCCAACGCGTACCGGCTGCAGAACTACCCGGCTAGCCTTGCGATCGTGAAGCGCAAGCTGAGCTCGCCGGTATTCCCACCGTATGCATTCGAACCGCCGCAGCCCCCGCCCCCGCCGCCCGGTGGAGTAAGCCCGTAGTCGCCCGACTTCAGCAGGCGGGCCGGCGCATCGCAGCGTCGCCGCATCTCCTCGTCCTGTTCGCGATCGTCGTGCTGGGCGCCGCCCTCCGCTTCGCGACGCTCGACCTCCAGAGCTACCGCTACGACGAGGCGGTCACGGTCGGGCGGGTGCTTCACGCGAACTTCTTCGACACGTTCTCGATCGTTCCCAAGAGCGAGTCGACCCCACCCCTCTATTACCTGGTCGCCTGGCTGTGGTCGAAGGTCTTCGGAACCGGCGAGGTCGGGCTGCGCTCGCTCTCCGCCCTTGCCGGCACCGCTTCGATCCCGGTCGTCTATCTCGCCGCGGTAACGCTGCGCCTGCCGCGACGTGGCGCCCTGCTTGCGGCCGCCATCGTCGCCGTCAGCCCGGTGCTGATCTGGTTCTCGCAGGACGCTCGGGCCTACGCGCTCGTCTTCCTCTTCGCCGCACTTTCGTTCCTCTTCTTTGCCCGCGCCAGGCGCAACGGAGCAAGCAGGGACTTCGCCTGGTGGGCGGTGTTCTCGGCGCTTGCGATCGCCACCCATTACTTCGCCGGCTTCCTGGTCCTGCCGGAGGCGGCGCTGCTGCTCGCCGGCACCGCGAATCGGCGCCGGGCGGGACTCGCCATCGCCGGGATCGCCGCTATCGCCGTGCTGCTCCTCCCGATCGCCGTGCAGCAGGCGGATAACGCGCACGCCGGCTGGATCGCCGAACAATCGCTTTCAGGTCGCCTCGAACGGGCCGGGGCCAAGCTCCTCGGCGGCGATAACGGCAACGAGCATGGCGAACGGCAGTCGATTCCCCTGCCGATCGGTATCCCCGCCCTACTTGCCCTTGCCGCACTGGTCTTGCTGCTTTGGCGCGGCGACGATCGGGAGCGCCGCGGGGCCGGTGTGGCGGCCGTCGTGGGACTCACCGGAGTGGGTCTTCCCCTCGTCCTCGGTTTCTTCGGAGCCGACTACTTCGACGGCCGCAACCTGATCCCGATCTTCGTGCCCTTGATCGTGCTTCTGGCGGCGGGCTTCGGGGTCCAGCGCGCCGGCTGGGCGGGCGTTGCGCTGGGGGCGGCGTTCTGCCTCTGCTCGCTCGCCTACACGATTGAGATCGACCGCCTGCCGCGCCTGCAGCGAGAGGACCTGCGTAACGCGGCGGCGGAAGTCGGGACGCTTCGCCCCGACATGGCCGTGGTGACGATCAAGTACTCCGGGAATCAGCCACTGCGGTACTACCTCGACGGTAGCTTCGCGAACGGCCCGCTGCCGCCCCTGCGAGAGATCGACCTGGTCGGATCCCGGTCCGCCGCGGACGCCGCCGCCGGTCGCCTGCTGCCGTCCGCGTTCCGTCGCGTCGAATCGAAGCCCGTCTCCTACAACTTCACCCTCACCCGGTTCCGGGCGAATCGCCCCGTGCGAGTGCCGCTGCGCACCCTCGAACAGGGGGCGCTGGTCGGGGGCGGCAGGTTCTCGTCCGTCGTGGTCGAAGGTCTCGCGCGCTAGTACCCCTTGACCGCGTGAGCACCCGCGTGAGAGTGGCGAGGTTTGTGCCCCGCTTGACCGGCACGCTTGCGGCCCCCGTGACCGCTCGTCCGAGCGGCCCTGCGCTGGTGCTTCTGCTTTTGCGCGCCGGGCCCATGACCCTGTCGACGTGGTTTCGGCGGGGGCTTACCGGCCGGGGCCTTCATCCTGTTCGCCAGCTTCGCCCTGTACTTGTACGGCTGCAGGGCGTTGATGCTGGAGTAACCGACCAGGTAGATGCGGCGGCCATCGGAGATCACCGGCGTGTAGGTGCCGGTCTTGTAGTGGAACACCTGGCGGCCGGTCCTCATCTCGTATCCGTTCGTCGAGCCGTTGCTGAACTCGGCCACGTAGACGATGTCGCCGATCGCCGACAGCGAGCCGACCACCTCTCCTCCCGCCGAACGCTCCCATCGCGTTTCCCCGCTCTTCGCGTTGAGCGCATAGATGTTGCCGTCGAAGGAGCCGATGTAGACGGTCGGCCGGGTATGCCTGGTGCTGGCGACAACCGGCCCCGAATAGACATAGCCGCCGGTCGAATGGCTCCAGGCCAGCGTGCCGGTCTTCATGTCATAGCTGTAGACGCGGTGGTCGTTGTTACCGGCGTAGACGCGGCCGAAGGCCACAGCGGGAGTTGAGTAGAACTCACCCGCAGTGCCGAATCCCTGGCCCTGCGAACCACTCTGCCACTTGATTTCGCCGGTCCTGGCGTCGACCGCATTCATATACCCCCCGTAGTCGCCGACGAAGAGCACACCCCCGTAGTAGGCGGGCGCAGACTTAATCGGCCCGCCCAGAGTCGTCGTCCAGCGCACATGCCCGTTGCGAGTGCTCATCGCGAACAGCTGGCCGTCTTCGCAGCCGAAGTAGAGCGTGTTGTCGATCACCACCGGCGAGGACTCGGCCCTTCCGGGAAGCGAGCGTTTCCAGAGGATCTTGCCCGTCTTCGCGTCGAGCTTCACGACATGGCCCGGCACGAGGTTGACGATGTAGAGGCGGTGTTTGTAATACGCGGGCGATGACGCGTTGAGGCGCCCGATCCGCCGTTCCCAAAGCACCTTGCCGGTATTCGCATCGAGCGCAAAGGCGGTGCCGTTGTTGTTGACGAAGTAAAGCTTGCCCCCGTTATAGACCGGAGGGAACTCGAGCAACGGCCGCTCCGTGAAGTGCCAGAGCAAGCGGTAGGGGGGCTTGACTCCCTTCGCCGGCAGGTAGCGCGTGCGCGCCCGGTTGAGACCGAACATCGGCCAGTTGACCGTCTTCCTCTCCAGCTTCTTCGGTTTCTCGGGCTTGAAGGCGACGTGGGTGTTGTGAACGTCGGGCGGCCGCTTCAGCAACTCGTAGCCGACCACCGCCCCCACAACCACGGCCACCGCACCGGCCAGAAGCGCGATCGCAACCGGCCGGCGCTCGCGCCAGAGCCGTTTCGGATCGCGCCAGAGCGGACGCTGGGGCGTCCTGTCCGGCTTGCGTTGCGTGGCGTCCTCCGGGCTCATCCTGCGAGGCGGTCATGGTAGGGAACGGGTCTGAAGCCCTGGTGAAGAGACGGCCGGCGCCTGCCCGCTTCTCCCCGGTGTGCGGGAAGAATCGCCGGCCGAACCGCCGGATCTACAGGCGCTATTGGCGGGCGGCTGCCCGGCGCTCGGCCTCGGCGACCACGCCGTTCAGCATGCGGTTGATCGACAGCTTCACCACGCTGACCACGAGGCTTCCGCCAACCGGCAGCGTGGGCGTCGTGCGAACGGCGTAGGTGATCCTGGTACCGGCGCCCTCGGGGTGTAGCTCGACCGTTCCGACGTGGTCGCGCAGCGGAGCGCCCGACAGCAGCCGGTAGGAATAGCGAAGGGGCGGCTCGTAGGTGAGCACTTCCTCGCGCAACGGGGGCCCGACGGCGTGCAGGACCCGGATCGCTCCGACCCCGTTGGGCGACGGCTCGCCCTCTCGCTCGAGCTCCACCTTCCGCAGCGGCGTGATCTCGCCGTAGCCACGGTGATCCGTGAGCACGTCGAACACGGTCTCCGCTGGGGCGCCCACCTGCCGAACGAGGGTGAAGCTGGCCATGGCGCCGGAGGCTATCGGTCCATCTGCCAGCGCTGCGGATCGGTCCCCTCGACCTTCGCCACCTCACCGGCGATCGCAAGGTGGTCCAGGCAAGAGAGGACGATCTGCAGAACCCAGGCGCTGACCGGGGTGTTGAGATTCTCTGAGCCGACGATGTCGCCGACGACCTCGAAGGCGGTCTTCTCACCGCCCGCGAGCGAATCCCTCGTCTTGCCGAGCAGTTCGTCAACCTGGCGGCGCGCCTCGGCGATCTTGGCGGCCGGATCGCGGAAGGTGCGACCGTGGCCCGGAAGCACGAGGTCCACCTCCAGCGGCTCGACCTCCTCAAGGCTGTGCAGGAACTCCCCGACCGGGTCCGGCGAGTGGCCATGGTCGAAGAAGAGGACGGTTCGCCCGAGCAGGTGATCGCCGGAGACCATCAGCCTACGCTCGGGCTGGTGAAGAACGACATGCGAGGGAGCATGCCCGGGTGTCTCGTAGACCTGCCAGGTGCCGATGTCCGTCTCCACCTCGACACCCGGCAGGAGGTCGCGGTCGGGCTCGACGATTCCCTCGACCCCGCTCTCGTCATCCTCGCTGCGCCCCTCGCGGTAGCGCTCCAGCGCGGCTGGGGAGACGCCGCTCTGACGGGCCACCTCGAGCCGGTGCTCCAGCGCCGCGGCCGGATCGTCCGCCAGCAGGCGAACGTGTTCCCAGGCCGGATGCATCCACAGCTCGCAGCCGGCCGCCTCGACGATCGGCGCGGCAAGCCCGTAGTGGTCAGCGTGGGAGTGGGTGCAGACCAGGAGCTGGATGTCCTCGAGGCCGAATCCGGCCTGAGCGAGGGCGAGATCCAGCTGGCGCCGGCGCCCCCTGCCGCCAATCCCGGTGTCGAAGAGGACGATGCCGCCTCCGGCAGCCACCGCCCAAACGTTGCCGTGCGGCACTCCCGGCCACGGCAGCGGCAGTCGCAGCCTCCAGATACCCGGCAGGACCCTCTCGGTTCGCGGCGCCTCCGGGCGCTTCCGGTCCGCTGGCATCGGCGCGAATCCTCGCAGGAGCGGCACCGGCGAGGCGTGACCGCCCTCACTTTCTGGACGGCACAAACGGCACATCCGAGACTTCCAGGCGCGGATCCGGCCAGGCGCTGGGCGCGCTTGCGAAGATGGCGGCGATGGCCACCGCGTCGGAAACGCGCCAGCCCCGCCTCAGCGCAACCCTGCGCGAAGGCGAGCAGGTGACACCGCTCGAGCTCTTCTTCGACCTCGTCTTCGTGCTGGCCATCACCCAGTGCACGGCGCTGATGTCGACCCACCCCGGATGGTCGGGACTGGCGCAGGGCATGCTGGTGCTTGGCATGCTCTGGTGGGCCTGGGTGGGGTACGCCTGGTTGACCAGCGTCATCGACCCCGAGGAGGGGGCGGTGCGGCTGGTCATGTTCGGCGCGATGGCGGCACTGCTGATCGTTTCGCTCGCAGTGCCGCACGCGTTCGGCAGCCTTGCCCTGGCGTTTGCGCTCACCTACGGGGTCGTGCGAACCGCCCACATCGCCCTCTTCATGCTCGCCAGCCCGGAGGACGACGCCCTGCGACATTCGGTCCTGGGACTCGCCGCCAGTACCGCCGTCGCCGTCGTCCTGCTGGCCTCGGCATCGCTCTTCGACGGCCTCGCCCAGGGTGCGCTCTGGCTGCTCGCACTCTTCCTCGATATGGCCGGTCCCTACTTCTTCGGCTCCGAAGGATGGAAGCTCGCCCCCCGGCACTTCGCCGAGCGTCACGGCCTGATCGTGATCATCGCCCTCGGCGAGTCGATCGTGGCGGTCGGCTTCGGGGCTTCCGGTGCCCTCGATGTCGGCATCGGCGCCACGGCCGTTCTTGGCGTGGCGCTGACAGCGGCGATGTGGTGGGTCTACTTCGACATCGTTGCGATCGTCAGCGGGCGCCGCCTCGCCGCCGCCGAGCCGGGACGCGTACAGAACGAGATGGCCCGGGACTCGTATTCCTACCTGCACCTGGTGATGGTGGCGGGCATCGTGCTCGTTGCCTTTGGCCTGCGGATCACGATCGCTCACAGTGGCGCCGATTTGAGCTCTGTGCCGGCGTTCGCCCTCCTCGGCGGGGTGGCCATCTACCTTCTTGGCCACGTCGCCTTTCGCTACCGCCAGGTCCACACGATCAATCGGCAGCGCTTGCTGCTCTCGATCGTCCTCCTGGCTCTGGTCCCGGTCGCGACCGAGGTCCCCGCGCTGGCCGTGCTAGCCGTAGCTACCGCCCTGATCTGGGCAATGATCGCCTACGAGACCCGCGGCTACGGCGACGCCCGCCAACGGGTCCGTCATCCGGCCGAGGCTTAGATAACCGGCAGCTAGCCGGTTGATTCCAGCCGACGGCCGCAGCGGACGTCTTTCCAGCTCCAAGTAAGCCGTCCGCGCGCGTAGCGCGGCAC
>JBAVGD010000326.1:0-1607 GCA_049684635.1 Solirubrobacterales bacterium
GGATCGCTGGGTCGAGATCATCGAAGCATCCCACCGGGCGGGGCTTCGCTCAACTTCCACGGTGATGTTTGGCCACATCGAGGAGCCGCGTGAGCTTGCCCGGCACATGGGCGTGATTCGAGCTCTGCAGGAACGGACCGGGGGAATCACGGAGTTCGTCCCTCTCAGCTTCATTCCGTTCAACACGATGCTCGGCCGAACCCACGGCATCGAGGAGATCTCGGCGAAGGAGAACCTCAAGCACACGGCCGCATTCAGGCTCGCCCTTGGCAAGGCAATCCCCAACCTGCAGGCGAGCTGGGTGAAGATGGGCCTCGACGCGGCGACAGAGGCATTGCGCTGGGGGGTCAACGACCTGGGCGGCACCCTGATGGAGGAGAACATCTCCCGCATGGCCGGCTCTCAGCACGGCGTGCGGCTGGAGCCAGGAGAGCTGATCGAGGCGGCACGGGCGGCCGGCCGGGTTCCGGCCCAGCGCACGACTCTCTACGAGATCGTTGAGACCTACCCGTCGCAGGGCTCCGCCGGGTCGGCTGGAGTAGCCGAAGCGCTCGTCACTTCGGACCTATCCCGATAGGTCCTTAACGACGCGCGGCCTCTGCATCCTGCCTGCGGTTACCGCGCACGCCACGATCTGATTCGAGGCCGATTCGATCTGCGGCAGCCACCGGTGCGCGAGACTTGAGCTATGCGGGCAATGGTCCTCGAGCGGCAGCGCGAGCCCTTACGGCCCGCAGAGTTGCCCGATCCACGTCCCGGGCCCGGCCAAGTGCTGATCGCGGTCGATGCGTGCGGCGTTTGCCGAACCGATCTCCACATCGTCGACGGAGACCTGACCCAGCCCAAGCTGCCGCTGGTCCCCGGACACCAGATCGTCGGGACCGTCGTAGAAGCCGGGGAGAGCGCGGAGCGGTTCGGGCCGGGTGAGCGCGTCGGCGTTCCCTGGCTGGGCTGGACGTGTGGCGAGTGCCGCTACTGTCGCAGCGACCGCGAGAACCTCTGCGACCGCGCCCGCTTCACCGGCTATGACATCGACGGCGGGTTCGCGGAGCTTGCGGTTGCGGACGAGCGCTTCTGCTTCTCGATTCCGGACGGGTACCCGGACGGGCAGGCCGCGCCATTGCTCTGCGCGGGGCTGATCGGCTACCGGGCGCTGCGGCTCGTCGGCGACGCGCAGCGGATCGGCTTCTATGGCTTTGGGGCGTCCGCTCACATCCTCTGCCAGGTCGCTGTCCACGAGGGTCGGCGTGTCTTCGTGTTCACGCGTGACGGGGATGCCCGGGGGCAAGAATTCGCGCGCAGTCTCGGAGCCGCTTGGGCCGGATCGTCGACGGAAGCACCGCCCGAAGAGCTCGATGGCGCGATCGTCTTTGCACCAGTGGGGGCATTGATGCCGGCGGCGCTTCGGGTAAGCGCAAAGGGCGCCAAGGTCATCAGCGCCGGAATCCACATGAGCGAGATCCCCGCATTTCCCTACGAGATCCTTTGGGGTGAGCGCTCGCTGGGCTCGGTGGCCAACCTCACCCGGCGGGACGGCGAAGAGTTCTTGAGGCTGGCGCCCCAGGTTCCTGTGCGGACCGAGATCGAGGTCCATCCGCTCATGGCCG
>JBAVGD010000327.1:0-8003 GCA_049684635.1 Solirubrobacterales bacterium
GATGTCTCGCCAGCGCAGATCGAGCTTGTCGACCCAGTGGGCGGTGGTTGGCCCCGCTACATGCAGGTCCTGGGGAGCGGCCGGGGGCGTCGTATCGTGGGGGATCGCCACGTCTGCCGCCGGCCCGACAAAGCCAACTCCATCCTCGAGCCGGACGCGGAGGGTGTACGCACCCGGGGCAGCGGGGCCTTCAATGTTGGTGAGTGAAGTGGGATTGACGCCCGAAGCCGTTTTTTCGGCGACGACCACTTCGTTTGCCGCATTGAGGATTTCGTAGTGGACTTTGGAGATCGGGCTGCCCGAGTTGGGGGGCAGTGAGAACGACGCGTTGAAGTGGTTGAGGTAGCGAGCCGGGTTGGCGCTCGTTATCCCCAGGGATGCGGCCTGGCCGGGAGCCGTGTTGTCGGTGTGGACGGTGCGGCGGTCGCATGAGTCTTCGCCGTGGAGGTACTGGGAGTAGTCCTGCAGGCAGATTGCGAGTTCGTGCTGACCGTCGGAGAAGTTCTTCGTTTCCAGGCCGTACCAGCGCTGGTAGGGGCCGAGGATGCACGGCTGCAGCGACTTGCCGAACTCACGACCCCCGTCGCGGTAGCCGATTCGGCAGCCACCGTTGGCCTGGTAGTCGATCACGCCATCCCCAAGGGTCGCGCCGTCCACCTTGAGGCGTGAGAAGCGCAGGCCCGAGCCCTGGTCGGATTCGAACCAGGAGAGCGGGTTGTACCCGCGCACCCATTCTCCGCGGATGATCGCCGCGTCGACGAACGAGGCGCTGGGGTTCTGCTTGTCGTTGGCGACGAGGGTGATGGTGTTTGCGTCAACGGCGTTGAAGTTGCTGCGATCGCAGCCGGCCGGTCTGACGCACCAGAGGCCGAAGACAAAGCGTGAGAAATCGTCCCAGCCGCCGTAGGGCCACAGATGCGAAGCGAAGATCGATGTCGTGTTCTTGGTGATGAACGGTTCTGGTCCCGTCCCTTCGATTCCGGTGCCCTGCAGCATGATGTTGTGGACACCGCCGCCCCAGTCTTCGGCCCAGAAGCGAGCGCGCCAGCCCTCGTTGAACGCGTTCGGCTCACGCGTGTAGCCGCCTCCGGCGACGATCGATGTCCACGAAGGGGCGTACCAGGACATGCTGGATTCGTCGTTCTGGCCCGCGGTGCCGGTGGTGTTCTCGTTGAGGCGCAGGTAGTGGTTGCCGTCGGACGGGTAGGAGGGCGGTTCGCCGCAGTCGGTGCCGAAGTCGAAGAAACCCGGACGGGCACCGAGGACGGGATTGCCGGATCCGTTGCCTCCGGCGCAGAACACGACGTCATAGAAGGACGCGTGCGCACGCTCGGCAGAGATCGCAAGAATGCCCAGGAATGCGAGCAAGCAAGCGGCTAACCGAATCGGGATTCGTAGACTGAGTCGACTCCGTCGAACTTCCATTTCTTAGCGCTCCTTCCCGAGCGTCGAACCAGGGACATCTCCCCGGCTCACGGCCTGATTGCCCCCAAGACGAGAGAACCGGTGTTTTCGACACCCTGTGCCAAGCGCCATGTGAGTCATCGGACGCATTTCTCTGTGCACATTTCGCCGACCGATCACTTTCGCTTCGATCGCGGAAGCACCAGCAGCGTTAGCTGGTCTGAATTGCCTTGCAGATACGGGTAGCCCACGGTCTGACGCACCTGGGCTCTCATGGCGTATGTGGTGCGCCGGAATGTCCTGCGGAAGCGATAGGCGAGAGAGAATCGACCGTTTTCACGGGTGCGATAACGGCGAAAGGCGGTCCACCCTTTGGCCACCTTCGCCTGCAGCACGACCACAACGCGGTCGTTGTGGGGACCCGGAATAGCACCGTAGAAGTGGGCAAAGTGCTTGTTGTAGATGACCTTGCTTTTCGCTTGGAGGAGCGGATGCACGATCGTCTCGATCGTGGCGTGGCCGGTCACTTCACGGTGATCGCCGCGGTAGACCACGGTCAGGTCGCGGGAGGCCCCGGCTGGAACCGGGAATCGATAGCCACCATCCTGCGCCGAAACCGCGAGCCCGAGGAACTCCCTGGCCTGGTCGGTCACCACTCGGCTGAAGACGCAGAGTCGCGCGGCCGCGATTCCAGTGCCGTTCGAACCGCGCAGCGTTCCATGGAGGACCGAGCCCGAACCTTCCCGAACGATCTCGCTGTCCGACGAGCCAGACCCCATAGCGGTGGCCAACGCGGCGCCACCACCTGCTTCTGACCGTACGCATTCGTACGCGAGCGGCACAGTCACCGGTGCTCCCACATTCCCCTCTGCGTCCGAGAGCCAGAGGCGCAGCGCATAGCTGCCGCGTTCGCTGGGCGTCTCCAGGTTGGAGATTGCCTCGACGTTGGTGCCGTCCACCGTCTTGGCCGGCACCACCACGGCTCCCGCCCCATTCATCACTTCGTAGTGCGCGGCATCGATCGGCGAACCTGCATCGACGATGTTGCGCCAGTGCACGTCAAGACCTTCGGCGGCACGGCTGGCGCTCGGCGCTGCGACCGAGACGTCCTGCGGCGCCGCGGGTGGAGTTGTGTCGCGGGGGAGCGGCACGTTCGCCGCCGCGCCGACGTTGCCCTCTTGGTCGGAAAGCCAGACACGCAGCGTGTAGTCGCCCCTCTGCGAGGGCGTCTGGACGCCGTTGATCGCCTCGACGTTTTCGCCGGAGACGGTCTGGGTGGGGATCGCGACGGCGCCGGAGGAGTCGACCACCTGGTAGTGCGCGGCGTTGATCGGCGAACCGGAGTCGGTGATGTCTCGCCAGCGCAGATCGAGCTTGTCCACCCGGTGGGCGGTGGTTGGCCCTGACACGTGGAGGTCCTGAGGAGCGGCCGGAGGCGTCGTATCGTGGGGGATCGGGGCCGTCGCCGCCGGCCCGCTGTAGCCCACCTGGTCCTCCAGCCAAACCCGCAGGCGGTAGTCGCCCGACTGTGCGGGACCTGCCACGTCTTTGAGCTCGACGGGATTGGTTGCTGAGAGCGTCTGGGCCGGGGAGACGACGTTACCCGCAGCGTCGATCACGTCGTAATGAACATTGGTGATCGGAGATCCGGAATCC
Organism: Solirubrobacterales bacterium; assembly: GCA_049684635.1. Classification (GTDB taxonomy): domain Bacteria; phylum Actinomycetota; class Thermoleophilia; order Solirubrobacterales; family 70-9; genus VRUE01. The sequence continues at coordinate 3,061 of JBAVGD010000327.1, forward strand.
GTCGGCAGCGACCAGCGAGCGCCGAAATGAGTCAGGTAGCGGGCCGGGTTGGCGCTTGTGACTTCCAGTGCCGCCGGTTTGGCGGGAGCGGTGTTGTCGGTTCTGATCGTGCGCTGGTCACAGGATTCGCTGCCGGTGCCATCGAGGCCCTTCCACTGTGCGTAGTCCTGCGTGCAGGCCTGCGCGGTGTGGGGCCCGTCAGCAAGCGAGGCGGTGTCGAAGGTGTAGGAACGACCAATCCCGGCGGCTTGGGCGCAGGGACTGAAGACACGGGCGAATTCCCCGTTCTGCTGGGAGTAGCCGGTGTCGCATTCGCCCGCGTGGTCGATCGTGAAGCGGTCGGCGCCATCGATTCGAACCCGCTCCATGCGAATCCCTGAACCGACGTCAGACCAGGCGTAGGTGACGACCTGAGTTCCCCGCACCCACTGCCCGCCCAGGAACGGCGCGCCGGTGTTGGTCAGCCATACCTGCGAAGGGGAGACGTCGGCGAGGATCAGGACGAAGCTGTTGGCGTCGACCGCGTTGAAGTTGGTGCGGTCGCAGCCAGCCTGCCGCATGCAGGTCAGCTCGAAGATAAAGCGGCGGTAGTAGCCATAGCTCGAGAAGGGCCAAAGGTGGGGGGCGAAGGTCGAGGTCGGCGCCCAGAAGATGTCCTGGTTGGGCAGGCCCGCCCCCTGCATGAGGATGTTGTAAGGACCGCCACCGCCGAAGTCTTCTGCCCAAAAACGGCCACGCCAGCCGTCGTTGAAGGCGTTTGGCTCTCTCGTGTAGCCGCCGCCGGCGAGGATCGCCACCCACGGCGGAACCGTCCAGGAGATCGAGCCATAGGCGGTTTCGCCGGCATCGCCGCTGGACTGGTTCTCGGCGATCCGCAGGAAGGCGTTGTTGCCTGCCGGGTCGGGCGCCGGGCCGCAGACGTTGGTGAAGTCGAAGATGCCGGAGGGGTTGGAACCGCTGACCGTATTGGTTGCCGTGTCGAAGCTGTTGGAGCCGTTGTTACCCGCGCAGAGCACCATCTTGTAGTTGGCGGCGTGAGCGGTGGTCGCCGAAAGCGGGAAGAAGGCCAGCACTATGAAAAGCGCACACAGATGGAAAACCGCACGTGCACTGACGCCCTGGGGAAATTGCCACGGCGAAACTAGCCGACAGTGTCGAGCTTTCATACGTACTCTCCTTCCAGGCGCACACCCGAAGGCGCGCGCTTGCCGTCATGCGGCGGTCTCTCTCGCGCTGAACGGGCCTGTCACCCGTTAGACCGAATGCTCCGCATCCGATCAACGAAAAAGAGATATGTCAGGACCAGACCTTACTCTTGGAGGCCTGACAGCACAATGATAAAACTCGCTATCTTTTCTTCGTACATCCGTTGCCGGGGCGCGAATATGTCGCCCACATACTCACGGCCTGGCGAAGAACTCCCGCGCTCGCGCAGCGACCAGATCCGGGCGCTCGTCGGCAATGAAGTGGCCGCAGTCCGCGACCTTCTCCACCGTCATCTCATCGGCGTGGCGCTCGTAGCCGGCCAGCAACTCGGGCCTCAGGAGGACGTCCTCGACGCCGAAGAGCAGCCGGGTCGGCACGCTCAGGCGCGCGCTTGCATAGCGACCCCGCAGGATCGGCAGTAGCTCGCGTAACTGGAAGGTTCTGTACATCTGAACCGCCGCCCGCGCCCGCTCGGGCTCCGCGAGGTTATCGGTGAAAACCGCGATGGTCTGTGGATCCCATACCTCTTTTCTGGTCGAGCCGGCAACCAGAACGCGGGGAACGAAGCGGCGCCGGCGATGCAGCTCGTAGCCGACGATCGGAGACATGATCACGAACTGGTAGGTGAAGCGCCAGGCGTGGGGAAGGAGCGCGCCCGCCCGACCCAGCCACGGGTGCAGAATGTTCAGGGCCAGGTAGCGCTCGAAGCGGTGCGGCGCCTTCAGGCCGAGCAGGAAGCCGATCCAGCCGCCCCAGTCATGACCGACCAACTTCACCCTCTCAATCCCCAGCTCGTCGAGGACAGCGAGCACATCGTCGGCGAGGTTCTCCTTCTCGTAGCCGCCGGCCGGGGCGTCAGACCAGCCGAACCCGCGCAGGTCCATGGCCAGCACGCGCTGGCGGTCCGCCAGCGCCGGCATCAGGTGGCGCCACTCGTACCAGTGCTGCGGCCAGCCGTGCAGGCAGAGGACCACGTCCTCGCCGGAACCGGCTTCGGCGATGTGAAAGTCGAGCCCACGGGCGCGAACGGTGCGGTGGCTGACGCCATCGACCCGGGGAAGATCGGTCACGGCCCCACCCTATCCCCCCGCCTTTGCTCAGCTGACGAGATCGAAGCCGTCCGAAAGATCCGCCGGGCGACCCGTGTTGGGGATCTCGGGGACGCGATCCGCCGAACGCGATCGCGGGCTTCTGACTAGTCCTCTTCTGCCAGCTCGAAGAGCCCGGCCCGAGGCTCTCCCGGCTTCCAGGAGATCCCGTCCAGCAGGTCGTGCACGTCGGCGGGGAGGGACGTGGCCAGCTTGATCAAGGTATCGATACGCGGAACGCGCTGGCCGCGCTCCAGCAGCCCGATCTCGGTTCTGTGAAGGCCGGCGCGAACGCCAAGCTGTTCCTGAGATAGCCCGGCCCGCTTGCGACATCGGGTCAGGTTCGCGCCGAAGCGCTGCCCGACGGTCACGGGGCAACCAACAGGTCGTGAACGAAGCCGGAAATCGTCAATTGCTCCAGATCGAGTGCCACGATGACGGCATCATATGCGGCCATTGGGCTTGGTTCCACATCCATTCGCCACCGTAGGCTGATGCAATCGAGGGGGCCGGTCGAAACGTTGAGCTGAAGGCCTGGGACAGGGATGCGGGGCGTTCGCCGTCCGTCTGTCAATCATTGGGGGCTCGCGCGGAGGCCATCCTGAACCAGCGCGACACATACTTCGACGTGCCCCACGGCAGGCTGAAGCTGCGTGAGACCGAGGGCATGACGGCCCAGTTGATCGCCTACGAGCGGCCCAATGAGGCGACCCATCGGACGAGCAACTACAGGATCGTCGAGGTGGATGACGCAGCGAGCATGCGGCTGAGCCTCGAAGCGACGCTTGGAGTGAGCGCCGTCGTCGCAAAGACTCGACGTCTCTACATCTGGCGTGGTGTGAGGATCCACCTCGATGACGTCAGCGAACTTGGAAGCTTCATAGAGTTCGAGGCAATCGCCCCGCCGCAGTCAGACCTCTCAGACGAGGAAACACGGGTTCGAACTCTGAGACAGGCATTCGGCATCGTCGAGAGCGACATCGTCGGTGGGAGCTACGCGGACCTGCTCGTCTCACTGCGGCAGCACGGATAGACCGCCTGGGCAAGAGACCGTCGTACGTTCGTCCCCCCGCTCGCCTCGTTGCGCGGGTGCCTGAGTGTCCCCAACGGGAATTCGGTTGCGTCATTGGTTCAAAGGCCCCAGACTGGGGTCCAACAAACACTTGGTTACTCCAATGGGGAGACATCCGATGGATCCTGCAAAGCCTCGCCTGGGTACCCGCTTCGCACGCTTGGCGATCGGCACCCTGATGGTGCTCGCGCTCATTCCGGCAAGCGCCTCAGCCGCGCCCGCCCGCTACGTCTACGAGATCTGCGACTCGGCCCTGCCCGGAGGTGGAGTTAGCGGCGCCGGCTTCACGGTCATCCCGGCGTTCGAAGGATCCTCGTCCCAGGCCGGGTTCGCGGGGGATAACAGTTGTGCCCAGCAGCATGGCGCGCTGGCGATTTCTCACGCGGCCACCACCAGCGAAGAAAGCGGCTCCAATCAAGGCACCACGGCATTCGGCTGGAAGCTGCGGAACTCCAATAGTGCGGGCGAACCCAATCTCCTCTTCGAATTTGGCTCGGCTGGACTGATCCCCGTCGTCGGCGACTGGAATGGCGACGGGATCGCCACCATCGGGACCTACGAACCGGCCAACGGCATCTGGCGGTTGCGAAACAGCAACTCAGCCGGTCCGCCTGATCTGACCTTCCAATACGGGGGGGTCTCGGGCATCCCAGTCGTCGGCGACTGGGACGGCAACGGCACGACCACGATCGGCATTTATTACCCAAACCCCGGCGTCTGGGACCTGCGCAACTCGAACAACTCAGGCAACCCCAGCTCCTCCTTCCAATACGGCGGCTCGCAGTTCAAGCCGATCGCTGGAGACTGGGACGGCAACGGCACGACGACGATCGGGCTGTATGAACCGATTCAGGGGCGCTGGGAGTTGCGCAACGCAAACACCGGAGGGAATCCCGAACTCGACTTCCAATACGGGGATGCTCAGGCAATGCCGGTTCCCGGCGACTGGAACGGCAGCGGCACAGACACCGTGGGAGTGGCAACCACGAACGGCGTCATCGTCGGCCAGGGCCAGGCCTTCTGGTCCCTGCCGATCGCGGCTCCCCCCGGCGGCACGATGGCCTCGATCACGGTCACGGCCAGCGCCTGCCGCAACGGCTTCACAGCCGCCTTCGTCCTCACCGACGGCTGGCCGCTCAATTGCCAGCCCGAGCAGGCGCGCATCTTCCCGCTTGGCGAAGTCGGCTCCCTGCCGGCCGGCTACGGCAGCTATATCTGGCTCGAATGCAGGGAAGGGGAAGTGATCCCACACAGCGTCTCCGGCCAGAGCGATCTCAACAGGGTGGACTGCGAAGGGGGAACGGTCTCCGCCCACTACATCGCGGTCACCGAGACCGACCCGGTGCCACCCGTCCTCTCCGACCTGCAGGGCTCGCTGCTCTCGGGCAACGTAATGAGGGGCCGCCATGACCTGAGCGTCAAGGCACACGACGAAGGCGGCGGGCTGAGCAAGGTCTGGGCCTCGGTCAACGGAGCAACCGCTGCGCAGACGGCTCCCCCGAGCTGCAACACGACATACACCTCGAACTCGAGCGTTGTCGGCACCGTCGCCTCCACCCCCACGCCGTGCCCAGCCG
>JBAVGD010000328.1:0-2630 GCA_049684635.1 Solirubrobacterales bacterium
GAGTCTGAGGGCGGCGAAGGCACAGCCCGCGCAGAGCAGTAGCCCGTAGCTGACGAGGAAGGGAAGCTCGAGCGCGAGAAACCACCAGGCGGCGCGGCGGCCATCGTGCCCGAGTTCGTTGTAGGCCAGTTCGGCCTTGGCAGAAGTCCCTGCGAACTGGAAGTCGTCCACCGAGACTCCGTGTTCGGTCATCGAGGTCGCCGCCGCTCCGATCGCCATCGAGGAAAGGAGCAGGATGATGCCGAGGCCGATTACGACGCCGACGTTCGTTAGCCAAGCCGGCGGCCAACGAACAGTTTCCCCGGAGACAGGGGCAAGGACACTGTTAGACGGCGCAGCCATCGGCTGATCCGATGCTATGGCGTCGCCCGGCGGCACCGTCGTGGATCAGGGCGCCTCGCAGGTATCAGTCTTCAATGGTGAACCGGATCACGACGATCTAAGCTCAGTCGGGGGTTAGAACGCCGAGATTGCGCAGGTCGTTCGCCATGATGCGCGGATTATCTAGGTACATGTCGTTGTCCCCTGCCTGCCTCACTTCGTCGTGGGCTTGGCGGAACGATCGCCCAAGGTTGACGGTCGACCCATCGCGGAGAAACGCGACGGCCGGGAGGCTCCACCGCGGGTCGTCGTCCGCCAGTGCGACTAGCTCAGGAACGTTTATCTCTTCGGCTGGCACCGCCGACCCTCCTGTCAGGTTGACGTTTGAATTCTGGGCGTCGACGGCCACCCTAGCCGGTTCTGGCTCGGGCTCGGCAACGCGGCGCCGGGCTGTCGTTTAGAGACTCCGGGAGCGACTCTATGGCTAGGTGTCTTCTAGGAGACCCGACGGGCCGGGGTAGCCGCAGATAGTTGCCCGCTGGTTGTTTATGCCCCACCCGGGCCATTGGCGCGGTGCCTGGCTCGATGTTCTTGGCGTAGAGCTGTTGCTGGGTTGCGCTGCTGGCATTGCCGGCTGAGTGCGGCCCTAGGCTCAACCCTCGGAGGTGATCGCGACGAGCGCCCAGATCAGCGCCTGCGCTATCAGGTTGGCTCCGATGGATGGCACTCGCTGCGCCTCGCTCCATAGTCAGACGTTGTAGTACATTGTCCTACATATGTCTCACGGAACGCAGACCTTCTCCGCCCGCTGGGACGCCGACGTCGTCGAGCGCCTCACGCGGCGCAGCGAGCTTGACGGCACCAACAAGTCTCGGCTCGCCGAGCGCTACGTCGACGAGGGGACCCGGATGGACGAGCACCCCGGCGTCGTCTTCCGCGGTGGGCCGACCGGGCGCCGTGCCGCCCTGGCCGGCGGACCGGACGTCTGGGAGGTGCTCGCGACGCTGAAGGGCGGCAAAGCGCGCGGCGAGAAGGCAGTCGCCGCAACGGCCCAGCTACTCAACCTCACCGACTCCCAGGTGCGGGTCGCGGTTCGCTACTACGGCGCTTACCCGGAAGAGATCGACGAGCGCATCAAGCGCAATGTTGAAGACGCCGATGCGGCCTGGCGCCGCGAGCAGGCCGCCCTGGCGTGAAGCTGCTGCTCGACGAGCAGATCAGCGGCAAGGTTGCGGAGCGTCTGCGGGAGCGGGGCCACGACGCGCTCGCCATCACCGCCGATCCTGCCCTGCGCGGCCTCAGCGACCCTGACCTCTTCGAGACTGCCCAACAACAGAAGCGAGCCTTGGTCACCTACAACCGCACCGACTTCGAGGCGATCGTCCGCGAATACGCGGCGGCGAACCGCGAGCACCACGGCCTGGTGATCATCCACCCCTTTCGTTTCCCGAGCCAGGAGTTCAGCCGCCTTGCCAAAGCGCTCGCTGCCTTCGTGGACGCCTTCCCGCCTGGCAAGAGCTTCGTGATCTGGCTCCAGGAACCACGCCGCCGGTGACCTGGGTCGCGCCGACCGCCAGACGACTCGCAAGAATCCAAAGCCGAAGGCCGGGACGGAGATCACGCCCGAGATCGCCGATGCCCTCGCTGCCGAGGCCGAGCGCGGCTACGACCTCTCGAAGGCAAAGCCCCGCCGAGTCGGCCGTCCTTCGCTGGCCGGTGCCTCCCCGCGATTGAGCTTCCGCACGACCCCGCCCTCTATCGGGCGGCCCAGAAACGAGCCAAGGAGGAAGGCCGCTCTGTCAGCGATCTGGCCCGCGAGGCGGTTGCGCGCTACGTCAAGTCATAGACAACTGAGGCAGCCAGTGATGGATGGATGGAGCTAGCCGGACTCGAACCGGCGACCTCCTGGGTGCGATCCAACGGGGCCGGCACCTGGAGCCTAGCTCCAAAAGTCCGCGATTAGCAGGGAAATAGCTGCAAACTGCGGTCACCGGACACCCCGGCAATTTACAGCGGATACGCGGGGATATGCGGCGATACGCGGGGAGTCGGGCACTCCTGTCGAGAAGTGCCCGAAATCGGCGCAGGGCGGTTGGAATCACGCCGGCGCAACTCGATGGCTGCCTTCCAGGCGCTGCTCGGGCTCGGTGCCTCCACAGGCACCGAGCACCTACGCGGAGATCACCAGCGGACGTCGCAGCCTGAGCAAACCGGATACTCGTATGCGTGGATACACGGGGAATGGTCCGAGGAGGGTTCCATCCGCCCCCCCGCATTCGAGGAACCCGCTTGACTTCGGCGCGGCGGCG
>JBAVGD010000329.1:0-2366 GCA_049684635.1 Solirubrobacterales bacterium
AGCCCGGTCCGAGTAGCGACCGGCAAGCGGGGCGAGAAGCGCCTCGAGCCCGGCGCCGACGATGAAGCCGGCGGCGATCACGGCATGGCCGCCTCCCAGCTCATCGATCTTCAACGGCACCAGCACCTCGACCGCGCCAAACATCAGCGAGGGAACCGCGACGAAACCCGTGGCGAGGAGGATCGGGCGGCTGAGGATGGTCGCCGCCACTTCCCGCAGCGGTTGGCGCTCAGCCGGCGGGGCTTCCGGGAGGCGGGACGCAACGACGGCAAGCACCGCCGAGATCACCATCACCGCCCCGAACACGGGTTCCGTGCCGACCTCCGCCGCGATCGCTCCAATCAGGGGACCCACAAGCGCTCCGGCCACCGCTGTGCCGAGGGCAGTGCCGATCACCGAGCCGCGCCGCTCCGGCGGTGCCGTCGTGATCAGCCAGGTCAGCGCGCCGGACCAGATCAGCGCGCCGGAGATCCCCTGCACAAAACGGGCGCCGTCGAGTAGCTCGATGTGCTTCGCGAAGCCAAAAACCACGCTTGCGACGCCGAGCAGCAAGAGCCCGCCGATCACGGTCCGGCGCGGCCCTACCCGGGTGGCGATGTACCCAGCCGGAAGCGCCGCCAGGAGCGTTCCCGCCGCATAGGCAGCCGACAGAACGCCGGCCTCCGCCTTGCTGAGCCCGAATTCGGCGACGTAATCGGGAAGCAGCGGAGCGATCGCCGCGTAGAAGGCGACGTCGAAGAAGATCATCCCCGAGGCCAGAATCAGCAGCCGGCGCATCGCCCCATCCAATCACCACGACGCACGTTTGCCAGGCTCCGTTCCGTCTAGCATCGGTCCCCCAGCCTGTACTCCCGGAGGGGTGGCAGAGCGGTTGAATGCGACGGTCTTGAAAACCGTTAAGCGTCGTAAGGCGCTTCGGGGGTTCGAATCCCTCCCCCTCCGCTTCGCGGAATAAGAGCGGTAGCGAGGAGAGCCTTGACGATCTCCGCGGGGTGTCCCGGCTACTCGAGGTACTTGGCGGGCATCGCGCCGATGCCCAGCATGCCCGGGCCCGCGTAGCACCCGCCCACAGGGCCGACCTCGGATGCGAGCAGGGGAGGGCAGCCCATGACCTCCTGCGCGGCCTCGACCAGCCGTGCCGCTTCGTCGGGCGCCTGGATGTGCTGCACGAGCCACGCTTCGCAGCCGTCGGCCTTGCGCTGCTGCGCGTAGTGGATGAGCCGCTGGAGCACGCGATCGTGGGTGCGGACGCGCTCGACCGGGGTGATCTGCTCCCCCAGCGTCAGGATCGGCTTGATTTTGAGCGCCGATCCAAGCCACGCCGAGGCGGCACCAATTCGCCCACCGCGGCGCAGGTACTCGAGCGTGTCGAGGGCGAACCACATCTTCATCTCCTGGCGCGCATCCGCGGCGCGGCTCGCGACCTCCTCAGCGTCGCCACCCCCAGCCGCCGCTCGCGCCGCGGCGAGGACGACCAAGGCGAGCCCGCCGCACATGCTGGCCGAGTCGATCACCGTGACGCGGCCGGTGCCCGGGCGCTTTGCGATCCGCTCTGCGGCCTGCCGCGCGACCCCGACGGTGCCGGAGATTCCGCCAGAGAGGTGGATCGAGGCGATGTCGCGTCCCGCCTCCGCCAGTGGCTCGTAGACCTCGAGGAAGTCCCCGATCGACGGCTGCGAGGTGGTGGGGAACTCCTGGGCCCCGCGCAAGCGCTCGTAGAAGGCATCGAGATCCATGTCGGACTCTCGCTGGGACTGGCCATCCCAGCTGACGTGGAGACTGACCAGTCCGATGCCGTGCTCGCGGACTAGCGCATCCGGCAGGTAGGCGGTGGTGTCGGTCACCACCGCCACACGGGGCACGTTCATCGACGTATGCATCCTGGGAGCCACATTTCGGGGTTGATTCTCCTATCCGGAGAAGAAATGTGCCGACATCGTGTCAGCGACCGGCGGACATCCACTCGGGGGACCTGCCCCGCCATCCCCCCCGAGCGGGTTCAGACCATCCCCAAAGCCATGATCAGAAGCTGGCGCATCGCCCCATCCGATCACCACGGCGCTCATATGCCAGGCTCCGTTCGGTCCAGCATCGATCGCTCCGCCTGTTCTCCCCAGAGGGGGCAGAGCGGTTGAATGCGACGGTCTCGAAACCGTGAAGCGTCGCAAGGCGCTTTCGGAGTTCGAATCCCTCCCCTCCGCCAAACTGCAAAAGGTCGAGCACCGACCTAGCTAAGGACCTATCCCGATAGGGGCGTGCCCCTGGGACGGCTCAGGACCAAGCGGGGCGGTCTCGGCGCGGATTCCGCATGGCAGCGCCATGTGGGATTCGCGACGAGGCCGAATCCGCGCCGGTCCTGGGCCGTA
>JBAVGD010000330.1:0-11568 GCA_049684635.1 Solirubrobacterales bacterium
GTGTCGATCGGCACGCCCGTGCGGCCGACCTCGCCGCGACAGAGGGGGTCGTCGGAGTCGCGGCCCAGTTGGGTCGGCAGGTCGAAGGCCATCGAGAGGCCTGTGGACCCGTGCTCGATCAGGTAGCGGTAGCGCTCGTTGGTGTCCTCCGGGGAGGCGAAGCCGGCGTACTGGCGCATCGTCCAGAGCCGGTCCCGGTACATCCCCTCGTGGATGCCGCGGGTGAAGGGCGGCGAGCCGGGCTGCCCGAGGCGCTCTCCCAGGCCCGGCGCGACGTCGTCCTCCGTGTAGAGGCGCTTGATCTCGATTCCGGAATCGGTGAAGACTCGCTCGTCGTCAGGGCCGACGATCGGCGCGATCGAGAGCGGGGTCTCGTCGGGATCCGACTTCTGGGCGTCGCTCGGCATCGTGGCTGGAGGATATTGCGGAAGCAGCCGGCCCAGTCACTTGGGCGTCAGTGCCACGCCCGCCGGCTGTCGCGACTCGGGCCCCGGGATCAGTCGGACGCGCCGACCAGCCGTTCGATCCCAGACTGCTCGATGGTGCGGCGCAGGCCCTCGTCCAGCTCCACCTGCGGCTGCCAATCGAGCAGATCATTGGCACGCGAGATGTCGGGCCGGCGCTGCTGCGGGTCGTCGACCGGCAGCGGCTCGAAGACGATCTCCGAGCGCGAATCGGTGACCTCGAGCACCGTCTTCGCAAGTTCGAGCAACGTGAACTCACCGGGGTTGCCGATGTTGACCGGCAGATGCGCGTCGGACTCCGCGAGTCCGACGATCCCCCGAATCAGGTCATCGACGTAACAGAAGCTCCGCGTCTGGTCGCCGCTGCCGAACACGGTCAGCGGCTGGTCCTGAAGCGCCTGGCGGAGGAAGGTCGGTATCGCCCGCCCATCGTGCGGCCTCATGCGAGGGCCATAGGTGTTGAAGATCCGCACGATCGACGTGTTCACGCCCTGCTGGCGGTGGTAGGCCATGGTCAGCGCCTCGGCGTAGCGCTTCGCCTCGTCGTAGACCCCGCGCGGGCCGATCGGATTGACGTGACCCCAGTAGTCCTCGGTCTGGGGATGAACCTTGGGGTCGCCGTAGACCTCGCTGGTGGAAGCGAGCAGGAACCGCGCGCGCTTGAACTTCGCCACGCCGAGCATGTGGTGCGTGCCGTAGGAACCGACCTTCAGCGTGTGCAGCGGCAGCCGCAGATAGTCGATCGGGCTCGCCGGCGAGGCGAGGTGGTAGACGAAGTCGACGGCGTCCGGAATGTCGACCTCCTGGGTGATGTCGATGTTGCGAAAGTCGAACGAGGGGTCGCTGATGTGCTCGATGTTCTGCAGCGAACCCGTCTCCAGGTTGTCGATGCAGATCACGCGGTGGCCCTTTCCCAGCAGGTGCTCACACAGATGCGAGCCGAGAAAGCCCGCCCCCCCGGTGACGATGCAGGTGGTCATCGGCGACGATGCTACAGGGGCGAGGCAGGGGTGGCCGCCTTGGGTTTGAGGCAGGTTCTGGCGCAATTTCCGAATTTTTCGCCCGGTTACTCGTCCAACTGGGGGGAGAAAAGCTCGCCGCGGTGACCTTGCGCTGACATGTTTGTGCGGTAGAACGAAACGGATCGGTGCGTTGGGGGTGACAGCGGGCAGGTGGGCCTGACGGGCGAGGAAGTGGCGGGGGCGCAGCCGGCGTCTGAGAGCAAGGCACCCCTGCCTCAGGAGGCGGCGGCCCGCAAGCGTGCCGCCGTCGAGATGATCGCGAGGCACGAGCACGCGCTGAAGCACACTGCTCGGCGCTACTCGCTCTGCGCGGAGGATGCCGAGGACGCCTACCAGCGGGCGCTTGAGATCGTGCTCACCAAAGCACCGACCGACCAGCCGCGCGAACTGATCCGCTGGACCCACACGGTGACGAAGCATGAGGCTCTGGCGATCAGGCGCAATCGCGAGCGACTGCTGGGAACCGTCCCGGCGACTCCGTCTGGCGAAGATGACGGCGTCGATTGGGTCGCGCTGATTCCCGCCCCAGACGACGGGCCGGACCTACGGGTCGAGCGGCGAGAGAAGATCGCTCGCAGCCGCGAGGCCCTGCAGGCGCTGAAGCCCGCCGAGCTTCGAGCGTTGACGCTCCTCGCCGAGGGCTACTCCTACGCGGAGATCAGCGAGATCACCGGCTTCAGCAGGACCAAGGTCAATCGCTGCCTGGCGGAGGGGCGCGAGCGGTTTCGGATCCTGGTGTCGCGCAGCGAAGACGGCAGCCGCTGCATGGAGATGGGGCCTCTGCTCTCCGCCTTCTCCGATCGGGAAACGAGCGCGGCGGAGACGGCGGCGGTTCGCGAGCACCTGCGCGCCTGCTCCCAATGCAGGGCGGCGTTGCGCAGCTACCGTGCGACCCCCGGAGCCGTCGCCGCCCTCGCCCCCGTCCTGCCGCTGTCTCGCTCCTTGCTGGAAAGGGTGCACGACGCGCTTGCCGAACTTCACGCGCGCCTGCCTGGTGCCGGTGCGACGGCCGACTCCGCGATGACTCAGGTCAGCGCCGCCGACGGAGGCTCGAGCGCCGGCCTGGCGGCACTCGCGAAGGTGGCGGCAATCTGCGTCGGGACCGCCGGCGGCGCGGCCGCATGCGTAGCGACGGGAGTCGTCCCAACCCCGCTCACCGCCGACCACGCGAAGTCGCCGACCGTCGAGCGCGTGTCCTCTCGTGCGGTGGAACCGCCGAAGTACGAAGCGGTCGAATACTCACCTGCACCACCGCCGTCCGCTGGATCCCCGCAAGAGGGCGATTCCAAGCCGAAAACACCCCCGCCGACGACGCCCCCTGAAGCTGCCGAAGCCGGAGCGGTCGAATATGCCGCGCCTCCTCCCGCTCCTGCTCCACCGCCAAGCAGCGCCGGCTCGCCGAGTGGCGAAGCCGCGGGAGAGTTCGGACCATGAGAGGAGCCGCTGCCGGCAGCGTCCTTGCGGCGATCCTGGCCGGATTCGTCTGGTCGATGACAGCGAGCGCCAACAGCGTTCCCCCACCGCCGCCGGCCGCCTTGGAGGTTGAGTACGGAGAGGAAACCTGGCATGCCGAAAACCGGTTTCGCCTCACCTGGGAGAACCCCGCGCCCGGCGACGGATCGCCGATTGTCGCCGTCCACTACCTGGTTCGCAATGGACTCGGGGCAATAGCGGTGGCGGAGAGACGCATCGGCTGGCCGAGCACGGTCATCGACGGACTTCGGGTCCCGGGGCCGGGCGCCTATACCGCGGAAGTGTGGCTCGAGGACGGTGCCGGTAATCAGGGCTCACCGGCCACCGCATGGCTGCGCTTCGACGATACGCGCCCCGGCGGGGTCGAACCTCTCGTGCCGCCCGCCTGGATCGGCCGCACCGCGTTTCCCTACACGGTTCGTCTCAGCCGGCCGGCTGGAGCGCAACCCCCGGCGGGATTCCGAGGCTATGCGGTGTCCGTCGACGCCGCGCCGGATGCCAACCCCTGTACGGGAGCCGACCGCTGCACTGATGCAGAGACCGACCTACCCGGTGGCCCTGAAGACAACGCGTTTGCGATCACCGGATTGCCGGAGGGGGTCAGCTATCTGCATTCGGTTGCGGTTTCGGGATCCGGTATGAAGTCGACGACCCTCGGACAAGCCCTCCTCCGCGTCGATCTGACGGATCCCGTAACGCAGCTCGCCGGGCCGCCGGACGGCTGGACGAGCCAGCCCGTGACTCTCACCGCGACCGCGACGGACACAGCGTCGGGAATGGGCGGCGGCGGGCCGCAAGCCGTCGACCCCTTCACCGCGATTCAGGTCGATGGCGGAGCTCCCACGATCGGCGCCGGCGCGTCGGTGAGCACGACCGTGATCGCCGAGGGCGTTCACACGATCGCCTATTACGCCCGAGATGCCGCGGGGAACGCCAACGACGGGGGAAGCGTCAACGGCGTGGTCGATGCGCCGCCCTCGCGCGCCGTGGTGCGGATCGACCGCACTCCACCGACCATCGCTTTTGCCAACTCGCAGGACCCGCGGGACCCCGAGCTGATCGTGGTCCGGGTCACCGACGCGCTGGCCGGGCGGGATCCCTCGCAGGGCTGGATCGGTGTACGGCGGGCCGGCTCGGGCGACCGCTTTGAGCCTCTACCCACCGAACCCGGTTCGTCCGGCCTGCAAGCGCGCTGGAACTCGGACGACTACCCACCGGGGAGATATGAGTTCTGGGGCGCGGGCTACGACCTGGCCGGAAATTCAGCGACAACCACGCAGCGGCTCGACGGCGCTGAGATGCTGCTCTCCAATCCGGTTAAAGTTCCGCTGAGGCTGCGCGCCGGCTTGGGGACGTTGGGTGTCACCTCCCATGCGCCACAGCGTATTCCTGGCCGGCGCCGCAGCTACAGGGCGGATCAGTCCAGCGAACTCGCGGAGGCGAAGCTGGTTCCGTTCGGCCGAGGTGCCACCTTCAGCGGCCAGCTGACGGCTGCGCCGGACACCTCGACCGAGGGCTTGCCGGTGCGGATCATCGAGCGTTTCGCGGCCGGGTCAGAGCCGCTGGAACGCGAGTCGACGGTATTCAGCGGACGCGGTGGCGTCTTCTCGATCAGCCTTGCGCCGGGGCCGAGTCGGGAAGTCACCGCAGTGTTCGCCGGCACTCATACCCTGACCCGTGCGGCGTCGCCACCGGCTCGGCTCCGGGTGCGAAGTGACGTCGAGCTGAAGGCGTCGTCCAGCATGGCAACGATCGGCGGACGGCCGCTGATCTTCCAGGGAAGGGTGGCCTCGGATGGCGCCGCAATCCCAGCCGACGGGAAGTCCCTTGAGTTTCAGTTCCGCGTCCCCGGCACGCCATGGACCACGTTCCGCACGATCCAGACCGACCGTCACGGCCACTTCCGCTACGCCTACCGCTTCAGCGACGACGACAGCCGCGGCGTGCGCTTTCAGTTTCGGGCCTTTGCGCCCGCGCAGAACGACTGGCCATACGAGCCGGCGGGCTCGAAACCGGTCGCCGTGCGCGGGCGCTAAGGGTCTCCATCCGTCTCATAACCACCAGCGGAGCGGCGAGGGCCGCTCCGCTGGACTTGAGGAGATTGCTTACCGCTGTTCGCCGGATCTAGCGGAGCGTGGAGAGCTGCTCGCTGACCTGGTCGACCAGGTTCTGGGCGCGGGAGGTCTGCTCGTCGATCGCTTTGCGAACGCGCTGCTCCACCTCGGAGCGATTGCGCTTCAGCGTCGTCTGGACCGTGCGCTGCCGTTTCCGGGCCTCACGCTCGACGCGGGTCCGGGTCCGTTTCGCTTCGGTCGTCGCTTTGCGGCGGGCGGTGGAGCCGCGTCGCTCGGTCCGCTTGACCGTGCGCCGCAACTGAGTGCGGTAGGCCTTGAGCTGTTTTTCAGCTCCCGGACGATCGGTGAACGGTTCGACCAGATCGCCGAGGCGATCGCTGACCTCGAGAACGACGCCGACGGGAAGATCGACAACGCTTTCGGCGACCGATCGCGCATGGTCCTTGCGGGACGCTGGGGCGGGAGCGGCGGCTTTAGCCTGGGCTTTGGGTTTGGCGCTGGTGGCTTTGGTGGCTTTGCTGGCTTTGCTTTTCTCTGTTGCCATGGAATCGACCCCTTCTTGGGTTAGGGCTTGGGAGGTTCGGGCAGTGTAGCGAACATATGTTCCGGGCGAACAGATGTTCTAAGAACCGCTGAGGGAGCGACGCCAAGAGCCGGCAGCGCGAGAGGTCCAGCGCGGGGCCGGAGTCCTCACGTTGCGGTGAGGATCGTCGCCAGCGCGCTCTCTCCGGCGGCTGCAGCGATCGGATACCGCGTCTCGAGGTCGAGAGTGGCCTCCGTCAGATCGAAGCCAACGAAGGCGATGGCACCTCCGGCCTCGCGCACGATGAGCTGAGCCGCCGCCGCATCGACCGAACGGCAGGGCCGCAGGCTGAGCATTCCGTCGAAACGCCCGGCGGCGACGTAGGAGGCCGCAATCGCGATGGAGCCGACCACCCGCAGGCGATACACGTGGCCGACCAGCGCCTCGAGGGCCGGCAGCGCCCACTCCGGCTCCGCGGCCTCCAGGCCGAGGACCTCCAGCTTGTCGCGATCGGCCGCGACCTGCATCGGCTGCGTGCCAAGCTGCGCCCCAGCTCCGCTCCGGGCGACGAACTCCTCGCCGGCGCCGAAGTCATAGACGTACGCAAAATCAACGTCCGCCATGGTGGGGCCTGAGGCCACCGCGATGCTGAGGCTGTGGGACGGAACCGTGCGGCGGGCGTTGAGGGATCCGTCGATCGGATCGATGACGACGCGGGCAACGCCTCCCGAGCCGTATCCGACCTCGCCGCGCTCCTCGGAGATTGCCGTAAACGCCGCGCCTTCCTCGCCCAACCGATCCAGCTCCGCGAAGACGACGTCCTCACAGCGCCGGTCGATCGCCAGTGCCCGATCGCCTCCCTCCCCGACCCCCTCGTAGACGGTGCGAGCGGCAATCCCCGGAGCCTGCTCGAAGATGCGCTGCTGCCCGGCGACGATGCGCCGGCAGATTCCCAGCCAGTCGGCGGCGAGGATGTCCATCGGCGAGATGCTATGCGGCGCTGCAGCGGCCGCAGTGCCAGAACGCAAGGCGCTGAGCGCGATGCGGCCGTGTACTAGCGTTGAACAATGGACTTGAGCCCCGCACAGGAGGAGGTCGTACGGCATGGCGCAGGGCCGCTCCTCGTCGTCGGTGGAGCGGGGACAGGCAAGACGGAGGCACTGGCCCGCCGCCATGTGCGACTGGGCAGCGACGGCGCCGGGGCCGAGCGGGTGCTCCTTCTCGCTTCGACGCGGGCGACCGCTCAAAGGTTGCGCGAGCGCGTGGAGGCGCTTCTCGACCACGCCTACGAAGAGCTGTGGATCGGCACCTGGGACACGATCGGCGAGAGGCTGCTGCGCCGGCACTCAGACAGCGCGGGGCTCGACCCGTTCTTCGACGTCCTCGGCCCCGCCGAGCGGCTGGCGATGCTGCTGGACCGTCTCGACGAACTGCCCCTGCGCCGCCACCAGATCCGCGGAAACCCGGCCGGCTTGCTGGCCAGGCTGCTGGAGCGGATCGACGCCGTCAAGGCTGGCTCTGACCCGCCTGAGGAGGAGTTCGCCGAGTTCTACGCCGTCCACGACAGGATCCTCGCCGACGCCGGAAGCCTCGACCGGGGCGACGTATTCCTCACCCTGAGCAAGCTCCTCACGGAGCACCCGGAGGTCCGTCGCCAGGTCGCCGGCGCATTCGACCAGGTGATGGTCGATGAGCTCGAGGAGACCACGCCCGCCCAGCGCACGATCCTCGCCGCCCTCGCTCCGGAGAACGCAAACCAGCTCTGCGCGGTGGAGGACGGCGGCGCCCCGGCCGCCGACTGGTTCGCCGGCCTGCACCCCGAAAGTCAGCTGGTCGAGCTGGCGCAGCGGTTCCGGGCACCGGAGACGCGGTTCTGGCGCTGCGACAACGAGCGTGCACAGGCCCAGGCCGTCGCCCGCGAGGTCGAGCACCTTCTCGCGGAAGGCGCGCGGCCGGATGGGATCTGCGTCCTGATCGACGAAGGGGGGAGCGGAGGCGGAGCGGTCTCAGCAGCGATGGAGGAGCGGGGAATCCCCTTCCACCTGTCCGGGCCGGCGGCGCTCTTCCAGCGCCCCGAGGTTCGCGACGCGATCGCCTGGTTGCGGGCGCTGGCGGACCCGGCGGATTCCGCCGCCGTGGCTCGCGCCCTCACCCGGCCGCCGATCGAGTTGCACTCCGCCGACCTGGCGCGTCTGACGACGATCTCCCGCCGCCGCAGCCTCGATCTCGTCTCGGGCTGCGAGGCTGCGCTCGAAAGCCCCCAGATCTCGCCCGAGGCGCGCGAGCGAATCCAATCCTTCTTGAAGCTCTACGGAGCAGCTTCAGCGGTCATGGAGGAGCGGCGCGCGGACGTCTTCGTGCGGCGCCTGATCGAGCGCGTGGGCCTGCGCCGCCAGCGCCTCTTCGCCGCCCAGCCCGAGGTCGCCGAGCGACTGCTGGGGCTGTCGCGGCTGGCTGAACTGGCGTCAGCCTGGGCGCGGCGGGAACCGCATGGCTCCACCCGTGACTTCGTCCGTCACCTGACCGCGGTGGCTGACGCCGGCGTCGAGCCTGCCGGCGTTGCCGAGCCCCCGACGCCTGGCACGGTGCAGGGCCTGGCGCGAACCGCGATCAAGGGCATGGAGTTCGACCATGTCTTCGTGCTCGGCTTGGAGCGCAGCGACGGCGCCGAGCGAATCGGGCATCCGGCGCGGTCCAAGATCGTCTTCTCAAGGGTCGAGCGAGAGGGCGAGGGACGAGCGACCGGCTACTACGAGGCGGCGCTGGCGAACGCGGATGTCGAGGAGGAGACCCACGAGGAGGAGCTGTTCGGGCCGGCCGAGGGCCTTCACGCCACATACCGGACGGTCCTCGAAGAGGTCTTAGAGGGGTCCTGGAAAGCGGGGCGCAAGCTGTCCGAGCCCCGGCTTGACACCGCGGTCGACATCAACCGCGCGATAGCCCGCTACCTCGAGCTGCTGAAGCTGGCGGCGCTGGCGCAGCGCCCGGGCAGCGACCCCACGGCGGAGGCGATCGAGGCGGTCAACGGGCTGCTGCGGCAGGTCGCCACGGCGGAGCAGCAGGCGGAGCTTGACGCGTCGGGCCTCGACGCCTACCTGCTCGACTCGGAGCGCGAGCGCGACAGCCGCCGCAAGCTGATCGCCGCCCGCGAAGAGCCTTCGCTCAAGGCGTTCCTGCCGCGCCGCAGCGATGGAGCATTGAGCCTGTCGGCCTCCGACCTCGACCTCTACCTGACCTGCCCGCTCAAGTACAAGTTCGCCCGCGTGTTCGGGATCCCGCAGGAACCCACGATCAACCAGCGCTTCGGGATTCTCGTCCACAACGTCCTCGAGCGGTTCCACCGGGAGGAGGTGAGCGGGGAGGACGGGCTGGGGCGGCTGATGTCCCTGTTCGAGGCCGGCTGGCGCCGCTCCGGCTTCGGCTCCAGCGACGACGAGCTCCAGTTCCGCGACCGGGCCCGCGAGGCAATGCGGCTCTACTGGCAACGCGAGAGCGACTCAGAGAGCGAGCCGGTGTGGCTGGAGCGACAGTTCGACATCCGGATTGGCGAGAACCACGTGCGCGGCAGGATCGACCGCGTCGACCGCCTCCCGGGCGGCGGCTACGAGGTGATCGACTACAAGACCGGTCAACGGAAGAGCGAGGCGGATCTGGAAAGCGACCTGCAGCTGGCGCTCTACCGCCTGGCGACGCGTGAGGCCTGGGACGTCGAGATCGAGTCCGGCAGCTACTACTACGTGCTCGATGCGGAGAAGGTCGTGGCGCCGACCAAGCCCGACGACGCGGAGCGGGTCGAGCGGACCGTCCTCCAGGTGGGCGAGGGAATCCTCGCCCAGGATTTCGAGCCGCGTCCCTCGCCGGCGGTGTGTAGCTGGTGCGATTACCGGCTGATCTGCCCGGCGGCAGAGATCTGACCCGCCAGACGGACGCGTTGATTCGGAGTCAACCGTCCGGTGGTCTGACCGGCAACGTTGCCGGTCACATCGCTAGTTCTGCTCGCCGCGCCGCTGCTGCAGGAAGTGCTGAAACTCGTTGGCGATCGTGTCCGCCGAGGGCAGGTCGATGGTCTCTTCGCCGAGCTGCTCGGCCTGCTCGGCCTCGATCCGCTCGACCAGGTCGGAGATCTCCGGGTTGGCGGCCACCGCGCGGCCGATCTGCTCTTCGTAGCTCGCTGTTTCCTCCTCCAGCGCGGTGGCGTCCACCGCGATCCCGGTCAGCCCCTCCAGCCGGCGCAGCAGGGCCAGCGCAGCCTTCGGGTTGGGGACGGCGGCAACGTAGTGGGGCACGGCAGCCCAGAGCGAGGCCGAGGTGATCCCGAGGCTGCGGCAGCAGTCGTGGACGACGCCGACGATGCCGGTCGGCCCCTCGTAGTTGGCGCGCTGCAGCTCCAGCTCCTCAACCAGCTGCTGATCGGAGGCGAGGCCGGTGATCGGCACCGGCAGCGTGTGGGAGACCTCGGCGACCAGGGCCCCGAGGGTGATCACCATCTCGACTCCAAGCGTGTCCGCAGCCGTGGCGATCGTCTCCGAGAATGTGCGCCAGCGCAGGTTGGGCTCGGTTCCATCGAAGAGCAGAAGGTCGCGGTCGGCGCCCGGGACGCGGACGGCGATAAGGTTGTTCTGGGGCCACTCGATGTGGCGGGTCTGACCCTCGCTGAGAACGATGGTCGGCCGCGTCGCCTGGAAGTCGAAGTACTCCTCCGGGTCGATCTCGGCGATCTGCTCGGCGTCGAAGCTGTCGGCGACCGCGGCCAGCGCGGCCGAGGCGGCTCCGGCGGCGTCGTTCCAGCCGCGAAAGGAGCAGACCAGGACGGGTGAGCGCAGCTGCGGCACCTCGGTGTGCCAGAGGAGCGAATCCACTTCTTGAGCGTAGACGATGCCCGGCGGCGCTACGAAGGCGTCGCGAGGGCGCGGCGGACGAGCCCGTAGGCGACGAAGAGGACCAGCGCGGCGAAAGAGAGTTCGAGCGCACGCCGCGGCAGCTCGTTGGCGACGATCACGCCGACCAGCACGCCGAGTGGCGAAAGAGCGCCGATGACCGCCGCATCCCGCACTTTCACGTTTCCGTAGCCGTACTGGCGGATTGCGCCGACGAGGGCGACGATGACGATCATCAGCAAAGACGTCGACTCTCCCTCGATCTGGGAGAGCCCGATGAAGATCGTCAGCGCCGGAACGAAGAGGACCCCTCCACCGACACCGACGAGACCCCCGGCCAGGCCTCCGGCAAGCGCGATCAGGGCGGCGAGGAGCTCGTTCATTGCACGATCAGCTCGATCGCCACCGCGACCAGCAACACGGCGAAGAGGAAGGAAACGGCCCGCTGGGAGATGCGCTGCTGGATCGCGGTTCCCAGCACGACACCGGCAATGGCCGGAATCGAGAGCAGGACCGCCGGGACGAGGTGGACGTTCCCGTAGATGCCTCCCTGCGCAACCGCGCCGAGCAGGCCGATGAGAACGATCGCCGCCAGGCTGGTGCCGGTCGCGAGCCGCTCTCCATACCCGAACCAGAAGATCAGCAGCGGCACGATGACGATGCCGCCGCCGACGCCGAAGAGCCCGCTGAACACCCCCGCCAGCGTCCCGATCGCGGCGAGCTTCAGCGTATTGCGCGACGGCATCGACTGGCTCCCGGACACATGGTGCGGCGATACTAGTGTCCGTGCCTCCCGCCTCTGACAGTGAGAACGGCGGCCTGGCCGAGTCGACGCTGGACGCGCTTCGCGCCGACCCGGCGCGCGGAGCCGTTCTCAGCGACATCGACGGAACCCTGGCGCCGATCGCGGAACGGCCGGAGGAAGTCGTTCTGGGCCCATCGGAGGTCGACCTCCTCAAGCGGCTGAGCGCCCGTTACGCGCTGGTCGGCTGCGTGTCGGGGCGCCGCGCCGAGGAGGCGCGCAGACTGGTCGGCGTCGAGGAGATCGTCTACGCCGGCAACCACGGACTGGAGCTGTTGCTACCGGGGGACCGGGCACCGCGCCTCGACCCCAAACTGGAGGGACGCGAACAC
>JBAVGD010000331.1:0-3066 GCA_049684635.1 Solirubrobacterales bacterium
GACCGGCCGTGTCGTCAGGGGCTCGATCAAGCAGAGCGGCGACGACCTGCGTTTTCGGGTTGCCGACCGCGAAGGTGGCGACAGCCTTCCGGTGAGCTACAGCGGCACCGTCCCAGATCCCTTCCGCGGTGGCCGCGAGATCGTTCTCACCGGTGAAGTCAGGCACGGCGTGTTCATCGGGGAACGGGACACGCTCGTCACCAAGTGTCCTTCCAAGTTCAGTACTGCGAATGCCAGCTAGCGTCGGCAGCATTGCTCTGGCGCTTGCCTTCGCGACGGCCGTCTTCGCGGCGGTGGCGGCGCTGGCCGGCCGCCACGGCGATCAACGCTGGATCGATGCCTCACGCCGCGCGATTTACGCCTTCTTCGCGCTGCTCACCTTCTGCGTAGTCGTAATCGAGATCGCTTTTGCGAGCAACGACTTCTCGTTCAACATCGTCCAGCAGCACTCCTCGATCGAGACGCCGTCCTTCTACAAGCTGGCGGCGATGTGGTCGAGCCAGGAGGGCTCGCTGTTGCTCTGGGCCTGGGTGCTCTCAATCGTGGCCTCGATCGCTCTGTACGCCACGCGCACGAAACTGCGTGAGCTCGTTCCATACGCGACGGCGGTCATGGCCGGGGTGGCGGGCTTCTTCACCGGACTGATGCTGTTCGCCGGGGGAGTCAATCCGTTTGCCACGCTCAGCCCGGCGCCGGCAGACGGGATCGGGCTCAATCCGCTACTCCAGCACCCGAGCATGATGATCCACCCCCCGATGCTTTACTCGGGGTACGTCGCCTTCACGATCCCCTTCGCCTTCGCGATCGGCGCCCTCATCACACGCCGCCTCGACGCGGCCTGGATCCGCTCAACGCGTCGCTTCGCGCTGATTGCCTGGGCCTTACTCGGCTTCGGGTTGCTGCTCGGCGCCCGCTGGTCCTACACCGAGCTCGGCTGGGGCGGCTACTGGGCCTGGGACCCCGTCGAGAACGCCGCGCTGATGCCATGGCTGATGGGCACAGCCTTCCTGCACTCGATCATGGTCCAGGAGAAGCGCGGGATGCTGAAGGTCTGGAACGCCTGCCTGATCGTCGCGACCTTCACCCTCGCGCTGCTCGGCACCTTCCTCGTGCGCTCCGGCGTCCTGCAGTCGATCCACGCGTTCGGCGACAACACCGTCGGCCCCTACCTCCTTGGCCTGATCGCCGTCGTCCTGATTGGCTCTACGGCGCTGATCGTCTCGCGCCTGGACGACCTGCGCTCACAGAAGCAGATCGATTCACTCGTCTCGCGCGAGGCGGTTTTTCTGGTCAACAACCTGCTGCTGGTGGCGCTTTGCGTCACGATCTTCTGGGGCACCTTCTTCCCCCTGATCTCCGAGTTCTTCACCGGCGATAAGGCCTCGCTTGCGGCGCCGTGGTTCGACCGCTACACGACTCCGCTTGCGATTGGGCTCGTTCTCTTCGCCGGGATCGGCCCGCTGCTTGCCTGGCGCCGGGTTAGCTGGGGTGCGGCAAAGAAAATCTTCCTGGTGCCTGCGATCAGCGCTGCTGCGGTGGCGGTTGTCCTCGCATTCACCAGCGATGCCACGGGCAAGCCATGGGCGTTCGGCCTCTTCGTGTTTGCGGCATTTGCCCTGGTCGGCCTGATACAGGAGTTCTGGCGCGGGGCGGCCGCCCGCCGTTCCCTCTCAGGGGGTTCGATGGCAGCGGCGCTGGCGGCCGTCGTCTCGCGCAACCGGCGGCGCTATGGCGGCTACATCGTCCACATTGGCGTTGTCGTCCTCCTGATCGGAATCGCCGCCTCCTCCAGCTTCCAGACCAAACGCGACCTGACGCTGCGACCAGGCGAGAGCGCCGTCGTCGACGGGCGCACCGTTACCTATGTGCGTCCCACCGCGCGGGTCGACGGGTTGGCGTTTACGGCCGGGGGCGTGCTGCGGGTGACCAGGGGCGGTGAAGCGTTCACCCTGCACCCGACGCGGCGTTTCTACCGGCCGACGGGCGGGCAGGGGTCGACGATCGCCAGCTACTTCGGCGGCGAAGCAGACAGCGACATCGGCTTGAAGGCCGGTCTTGGCAGTGACTTCTGGACGGCGGTGCAGCCGGACATAATCGCGGTGCAGCGACGCGCCAGGGCGGCCGATCGCGGGTTCCGCGCCTGCGTTGGGGGAGCCCCCGGGACGCCACCTCAATGCAAGGCGTTCTCGAGGCTGATGCGGGCGGCTGCCGCCGATCCTCGCCTGCGCCCCGCGGCGCTCGCGCAGATCCAAAACCTGCAGATGGCGACCGCGGAACGGCTGGCCAAGAGCTACCTTGGCGATAACGCCCCCGCCACCTTCCGCGTCATCGTCAATCCCCTCGTCCTGTGGATCTGGATCGGTGGTCTGATTGCCCTGGCGGGAGCGCTGTTCGCTCTCTGGCCGACCCGCCGTGCGCGTCGCGTGGCGGGCGCCGGTTCTGAGCTGGAGGCACTGAAGGAAGCCAAGTACCGCGAGATCCGCGACGCCGAGCTCGACCACGCCGCCGGCAAGCTCTCCGACGAGGACTTCGCGCTTCTCGATGCCGAGTTGCGCGGCGAAGCCGTTGAGATGCTCGACAGCGCGAACGGCAGTGCCGATAGCCGTGCGAACGGCAAGCGCAGCGCCGACGTCCCGGTCCCCTGAGAACCTGTTTCAGAATGAGCACGGCCCGGATGAGGCCGAGTGACGCTGCGCACAGGAACAGCCGGGGAACCGACTCGAGCAACGGCTCGCGGCGGTAAGGCGAGTCTTAGATCTTCAAGAGCAGAAACGTGTTCGCCACGAAGAGGACCGCGAAGAAGACGGTCGCGCGGTCCAGGTTGCGCTCAACCATCGAGCCACCGCCGAAGGAACTGCCCCCGCCACCGATTCCAAAAGCGCCTGACAGCCCTGCGTCTTTGCCGGAATGCAGCAGGATCAGAAAGATCAGAATTACGGCGATGCCCGCCTGGATGATTGCCAGAACCGTGAACACGGGCGGGATGGTAGCGGCTGATGCCGCTCTGCTGTCTACAGCGACTCGTGCCTTTCTGCCGGCCGCAGCGGCCGCTCCGCCCTGCTGTCG
>JBAVGD010000332.1:0-3213 GCA_049684635.1 Solirubrobacterales bacterium
TTGCATACCTGGTCTCGGGCCGTGCTATTGGTGTGCCAGACGCCTGGATGGGACTGCCTTTCATCTGCGGTGCTGACTGGGCGACGGATCAGGGGTCACGGCTGGTTTGGGCGCATCACTCGGTGGCGCCATGATTGTCCCATGCGATGAGCGTCGCGAGGAATCCGCCGGTTCGAGGGTGACTCCAAGAGCCGGGACATGGGGACGAAACCGAATCACCCCACGCGATCCGTGCAGCCCTTTGAACTCAGACCTCCGCTATGCCGAGGAGGTCCCACGGCTCGCGAGCTGCCCGGCGAGGCGCATCGCCCTGGGCATCCTGCGCGCGAGGGTGACGGCAACGCGGTCTGAGCGGCGCATGTACCCTGCCGCCCCGTCGAGCTCGACCTGCGGAGCGCGCTCCTCTCCCAGGGCGTAGAGGTGCCAAGAGCCGGGAACCCCCTTCAGCTCGTGCTCGCCGCGGTCGCTGAACTGCATGTCAGAGCCGACTACGAGCTCCTTGACGGTTGAGGAGACGACGATCTCGCCGGGTCCCGCGAGCGCGCTGACCCGAGCCCCGATGTGGACGGCCAAGCCCCCAAGGTCCTCTCCGATCGCCTCGCACTCGCCGGTGTGGATACCGCCCCGCAGGTCGATGCCGAGCTCCGCAACCCCAGCGCGCAACGCCTCGGCGCAGCGCATCGCCATCGCCGGGCCGCCGAAGGCCGACAGCGCGCCATCGCCGATGTGCTTTACGACCCGCCCGCCGTGCTCGGAGACGACACGGTCGACGAGCGCGTCGTGGCGCTCGAGCACCTCGCGCCACGCACGGTCGCCGAGTTCCGCCGCGCGCGTCGTCGACGCCACTATGTCCGTGAACAGGACGCTCGCCAGTACCCGGTTCGGCTCGGCGTGCTGGACGGCGCCGGTGACGAACCGCTCGATCTCGTCAACGATTGCTTCCGTGGTGTTGGAGCCCCCCCACCAGAAGGTATGGTCGATGCCCGGAAACGTGACGAAGCGCGCCCCAGGGATACCGTCGGCCAGTCGCTGGCCCGCCTCGACTGGCACCACGCGGTCCCCGTCGACATGTAGCACGAGCGTAGGCACGCTCAACGACGACAGGACGCCGCGTATGTCGATATGCACCCAGGTCTCGATGAGCGCCCGGGCCATGCGCGGGCTTGCCGCCGCCCGCGCGAACATCCCGAACGCGCGCTTCTGCGGCTCGGTCACAGTCACACTTGGAGCGAAGACCTCCATGAACTTGTCCGTGTCGCCCCAGTGCTCCGTAGCCTCGAGCAACTCATGGAGCTCCGCACGCTCGGCCGTCTCAGGCGAAAAGTCCTCGGGCGAAGCGGTCGGCCAGACCGCGAACGTACCGTACAAGATCAGCGAAGTGACTCGCCGCGGTCGCATCGCGGCCATCAACACCGAGGTGGGGCCACCCTCGGAAGCGCCGAATAGCACAGCCCGCTCTGAGCCCGCGGCATCCAGTACTGCCTCGAGGTCGGCGACTCGCTCCTCGAGCGTGGGCAAGTGGACGATGGGATCCGACAGACCGGTACCCGGCTTGTCGTAGATGATCAGCCGTGCGAACGAGGCCAAACGGCCCAGCCATCTCGAGATCCCCGGGTCGGTCCAGTACAGATCGAGGTGCGATACAAAGCCGGGCGAGTGGAGTAGGTCGACCGGACCATCGCCCACCACCTGGTAGGCGATCGAGACCCCGTCTCGATCGACGTACTGCGTCTGCGGCGGCTGCACGGTGAGACGAGTCTACGGCCCTGAGCGCGTTGGGACGCTCTCGCAAGGGACCAGCCTCGGGGGGACGCTCCCAGCTTGTAGTCCGCGACGGTGGCCATGTCACCACCGGCTGATGCCTACTCGAGATTCGGCGCTCGCGTGGCTGACAGGTGTCGTTGCATCACTTCAGGTCGGCCGGACCTCTGCGCTTGCAGCGACCGCGGGTGCATGGCTGAAGGTACACGTCCGGATGCCTGTGCCCGCTGCTGCTTCCGCGAGAAGGAACACTACGGCGCCGCCTTGCCGTCGCATTATTTGCTGCTGCGATTCCGCTCGCCGCGAATAACTAGTAATGCCGCGCCCGACCCGTTATTCCGAGACGGCGAGCACGGTGCTCAGCGTCCCGGCCAAGCCGGTAGCCCGAAGCCGATCAGGCCGCGATCGCCTCGATGATGGAGACGACACCGGCGCCCGCGTCGTTGCGAGCCTCCGCCGCGGCTGGGTGCTCGTCGCCGCGATGCGGGAGGGCTTGCGCGAAGCCGGCGGTGCGCAGCGCGGCCCCAGCCGTCCTCTCGTCGCCGCGGTAAGCGTGGACTTTGCCGCGAACGAAGGCACCGAGGATCAGGTCGAAGACGCGCTCAGAGGCCCCCCGGTCCCGAGAAGCGAAGCGCAGGTCCGTCAGGTAGACCCCGCGGTCGAACCGCTCCAGCACCTTTGCGAGGCGGACCCAAAGCGCGTCCACGGTCTCGTCGTCCAGGTAAGTCAACAGGCCCTCGGTCACAATCACCAACCCGCCAGCCGGATCGAGGTTCTCGACCAGAGCCTCGAAGCTGCCGGGGCCACCATCGCGGAGGACATCAAGCTCGACCACGCGGTGGTGGTCGCCGAGCGAGCCCATCCGCTCCAGCGCCCGGCGCTTGCGTTGCGCCATCGCCGGCAGGTCAGCCTCTATGTAGGTGAGCCGGTCGCCGTAGCGCCGGCTGAAGCGCCACCCTCGCGGCGACATCCCGCAGGCGGCCTCGATCACCTGAGTCACCCCGCCTTGGACCAGCTCGTCGAGGCGGGAATCGATGATCCGGTGCCGCGCGAGGAGCAGGCCTTCCAAGGTTGGCCCGCCCAGCGTCCTGCTGGCCGCGTTCGGCAGGGCAAGCGCGAGATGGAGGGCACGACCCTGCCAGGTGGCGAGCTCGGAATGCGACAGACCGTTCCTGACCCAGGCCTCACCCGTGTAATGGGCCGTCGGGGAGATCGCCGCGGAGCCACTTTCGCTCATGGCCGCAGTCTCGCAGCAAGCCGGGCGGGCGATCCTTGGCGAGGCAGGGATGGCGCACGGTAACTGCTTCCTTGAGGTATGCCGCACAATTGCGCTCGTGTCTTCGCCTGCATTTGCCAAGGAGGCGGCCTTTGTCCATGACAAGGCCCATCTCAGCTTCGAGGACATCGCTGCGGCCACCGGCGCCGCGCCGAGCACCGCACGGGCCTGGGTGG
>JBAVGD010000333.1:0-1660 GCA_049684635.1 Solirubrobacterales bacterium
ACCGATCCCTCCAGGCCGGAGTTGTCGGCGATCTGGCGGAGCGGCTCCTCCAGCGCGCGGTGGATGATCCGCGCGCCCGTCTGCTCGTCCGGGTCCTCGAGGGACTCGGGCTCGAGACCGGCCTGCGCGTTCAGCAGCGCGACGCCGCCGCCCGGCACGACGCCCTCTTCGAGCGCCGCCCGGGTCGCCTGCAGGGCGTCCTCGACGCGATGCTTCTTCTCCTTCATCTCGGTCTCGGTGGCGGCGCCAACCTTGACCACAGCGACACCACCGGCCAGCTTGGCGAGACGCTCCTGGAGCTTCTCCCGATCGAAGTCGGAGTCGGTGTTCTCGATCTCCTGTTTGATCTGCTTGATCCGGCCCTTGATGCCCTCCCCGTCGCCACCGCCGTCGATGATCGTCGTCGTGTCCTTGGAGACGACGACGCGGCGGGCGTGGCCGAGCTGTGAGAGCTGGGTGTTCTCGAGTTTGAGGCCCATCTCCTCGGTGATCACCTCACCACCGGTGAGGATCGCGATGTCCTCCAGCATCCGCTTGCGGCGGTCGCCAAAGCCCGGCGCCTTCACGGCGACACCGGTAAAGGTGCCCCGCAGCTTGTTGACGACGAGGGTCGCGAGGCACTCGCCCTCAACGTCCTCGGCGACGATCAGCAGCGGCTTCCCGCCCTGCATGACCTGCTCCAGCACCGGCAGGATGTCCCGTACGGAGCCGATCTTCTGGTTGGCGATGAGGATGTAGGGGTCCTCAAGCACCGCCTCCATCCGATCCTGGTCGGTGACCATGTACGGAGAGATGTAGCCCTTGTCGAACTGCATCCCCTCGGTGAACTCCAGCTCCATGCCGAAGGTCTGGCCCTCCTCGACGTTGACGACGCCGTCCTTGCCGACTTTCTCGATCGCATCGGCGATCACGTTGCCGATCTCGTCATCGGCGGCTGAGATGGCAGCCACGCGGGCGATCTGCTCCTTGCCCGCAACCTCCTTCGACTGCTTGTCCCGCAGGTTGTCGACAACGGTGTCGACGGCCTTCTCGATCCCGCGGCGCAGGGCCAGCGGGTTGGCGCCGGCGGCCACGTTCTTCAGACCCTGGCGCACGATGATCTGGGCGAGCAAGGTCGCCGTTGTGGTCCCATCCCCGGCCACGTCGTTGGTCGCCGTGGCGACCTCGCGGACAAGCTGGGCGCCCTGGTTCTCGAAGACGTCCTCGACCTCGATCTCACGCGCAATCGTGACGCCATCGTTGGTGATGGTCGGCGCGCCGAACTTTTTGTCGAGCACGACATAACGACCTTTGGGGCCGAGGGTCACCTTGACGGCATCGGCGACTGCGTCGACGCCGGCCTGAAGGGCCCCCCTTGCCTCCTCCTTGAACTTCAGCTCCTTGTGAGCCATCTGCTTTCAGTCCTCCTTGGTCTCTAAGTCCTGTAGGGCGGCTAGCCGAGCTTGGCGAGAACGTCCGACTCGCGTAGGACGAGGAGATCCTCGTCCTCGACCGTGACCTCCGTGCCACCGTATTTCGAGTAGAGGACTTCGTCCCCCTCGCTTACGTCAAGCGGGCGGCGACTGCCGTCCTCGTTAATCGCGCCATCGCCGACGGCGACGACCTTGCCCTTCTGCGGCTTCTCTTTGGCCGTGTCGGGAAGGACGATGCCGCTTGCGGT
>JBAVGD010000334.1:0-7384 GCA_049684635.1 Solirubrobacterales bacterium
CGCCAGCGCCCCGGTCATGCTCGGCGGCTCGGAGGAGACGAAGAAGAAGTACCTGGGGATGCTTGCCGAGGAGCCAAAGCTGGCTTCCTTCTGCCTGACCGAGCCCGACGCCGGCTCCGATGTCTCCGGGATGAAGACCCGCGCCGTGAAGAAGGGCGACAAGTGGGTCATCAGCGGCTCCAAGTGCTTCATCACCAACGGCAGCTATGCCAACTGGTTCACGGTCTATGCGAAGACCGACCCGGATGCCGGTCACCGCGGCATCAGCGCCTTCGTCGTCGACGCCGACCTGCCCGGGGTCACGGTCGACAAGAAGGAGGACAAGATGGGCCAGCGGGCCTCCAACACCGCGACCATCTCCTTCGACGAAGTCGAGATCCCGGCCGAGAATCTGCTCGGTGAGGAGAACAAGGGCTTCAAGCTGGCGATGATGACCCTCGACCGCACCCGGCCCGGCGTTGCCGCCATGGCAGTGGGAATTGGCCGCGCCGCCTTCGAATTTGCCGCCGAGTACTCGAAGGAAAGGGTGCAGTTCGGCGTGCCGATCGCGATGCACCAGGCGATCCAGTTCATGATCGCCGACATGGCGACCAAGGTCGACGCCGGCCGCCTGCTGGTCTGGAACTCGGCGGTTCTGCTCGACCAGGGCAAGCGCAACACGCTGGTCTCCTCGGAGGCCAAGCGCTTCGCCGCCGATTCGGCGATGGAGATCACCGTCGACGCCGTGCAGGTCTACGGCGGCTACGGCTTCATCAAGGAGTACCCGGTGGAGAAACTGATGCGCGACGCGAAGATCATGCAGCTGTACGAGGGGACCAGCCAGATCCAGCGCCTGGTGATCGCCAAAGAAGTGCTGCTGCCGCGCAACGTCGACGAGTCACCTGCTGACGCGAAGGCCCAGGCATCTGAGGCCAGCCAGTCAGAGCAGGCGGCAGCGACCGTTTAAGGCTTAGGGCAGAGGCCCTATGACGAGACCGCCGGCCCTGCGGGGGGCCGGCGGTTCTCCCGTGCCCGGCGAACGGCGCGCCGGTTTGCCGTCGAGCCATGAGCCGTTACCGTCTAGCGTCATGGATGTCATCGAGCGTGCCGCGGTGGGAAGGGCATCGCGCTCGAAGGTTCCCCGTTCCACCCATGGAGAGTGGGAGCCCCCCAGCCGCCGGAAGGACCCGATTGATGTGCTCGAGGCACAGGCCCGCTCTCGTGTCCCGGAGCTGGTCCCGATTCGCTACGGACGGATGGCTGTTTCGCCGTTCACCTTCTTTCGCGGCGCGGCGGTGGTTATGGCTGCGGACATGGCCGAGGCTCCCGTGAGCGGGCTGCGGGTGCAGATGTGCGGCGATGCCCACCTCTCCAACTTCGGCGCCTTCGCGGCGCCCGACCGCACTCTGGTCTTCGACCTCAACGACTTCGACGAGTCGTTGCCTGGGCCCTGGGAGTGGGACGTGAAGCGGCTGACAGCCAGCTTTGAGATCGCGGCGCGCGAGAATGGCCTCAAGCGCAAGCAACGGCGCTCGATCCTGCTGACGGTTGCGCGTCAGTATCGCGAGGCGATCCGCGCCTTCGCGGCGATGCGCAACCTCGACATCTGGTATTCGCGCCTCGATGTGGAGACCCTGTTGGCGGACCTGCGTAGGGCGAGCCGCACAGGGTACGCCGCGGATCTGGTGGAGAAGGGGGCCGCGAAGGCACGTGCCAAGGACAACCTGCGGGCGCTCGGTCGGCTGACGCGCAAGGTCGACGGCGACCTGCGATTCGTCAGCGACCCACCGCTGCTGATCGGGGCGCGCGAGCTGATGGCAGAGGACGAGAGCCAAGATTTCGAGGCCACCATCGAGGGTGTGCTGGATGCCTACCGCGGAACGCTGCAGGGCGATCGCCGCCACCTGCTGGCTAGCTACCGGCTGCGCGACCTGGCCCGCAAGGTGGTTGGAGTTGGCAGCGTTGGCACCCGTGCCTGGGTCGTGTTGCTGACCGGCCGCGATGACTCCGACCCGATGATCCTGCAGGCGAAGGAGGCCGAGGCGTCGGTGCTCGAGCCCTACGCCGGCAAGAGCCGGTTTCGGAATCATGGTAGGCGGGTGGTGGAGGGCCAGCGCCTGATGCAGGCGGCCAGCGATAGCTTCCTCGGCTGGTGCCCGGCGGTCGGGCTGGACGGTCGCCAGCGCGACTTCTACGTGCGCCAGCTCTGGGATTGGAAGCGCTCCGTCGACACCGAGACGCTTTCGCCTCGCGGCATGGAGATCTACGCCCGCATGTGCGGGTGGACGCTGGCCCGTGCCCACGCTCGCTCCGGTGACGCGGTGGCGATCGGCGCCTACCTTGGCTCCGGCGAAGTCTTCGACAACGCGATCGTCGAGTTCTCCGGTCTCTACGCCGACCAGAACGAGCGCGACCACGCCGCCCTCACAGCGGCGATCGAATCCGGACGGATCAAGGCGGAGGATGCCTGAGGAACCCGTGACTCAGGTCACTAACTCACCCGCGGGGCGGCGGGATTTTGCCGGGCGGCCTTCTGGCGTTTGATCCGGTCGAGCTCGACCTTGCGCAGCCGCACCGACTCGGGAGTCACTTCCACGCACTCGTCCGCCCGCAGGAACTCCAGGGCCGCTTCGAGTGAGAGACGCTGAGGCGGCTCCAGCCGCTCGAGCACGTCTGCGCTGGCGGCGCGAATGTTGGTCTGGTGCTTTTCCTTGATGGCATTGACGTCGAGGTCCTCCGCGCGGGCGTTCTCGCCGATGACCATCCCTTCGTAGACCTCCTCGCCAGGCCCCACGAAGAGCGTCCCGCGCTCCTGCAGGCTCAGCAGCGAGTAGGTCGCCGTCTTGCCACGGCGGTCGGCGACGATCGAGCCCGTCCCACGCGTGCGCAGGTCGCCCGCCCAGCGCTCCCAGCGGTCGAAGACGTGGTGCATGATCCCGGTGCCCCGCGTCTCGGTAAGGAACTCGGTGCGGAAGCCGATCAGCCCCCGAGCCGGGACGAGGTACTCCATCCGCACCCACCCGGTCGAGTGATTGACCATCTGCTCAAGGCGCCCCTTGCGCTGGGCGACGAGCTGGGTAACGGCGCCCACGTACTCCTCGGGAATGTCGATCGAGAGCCGCTCGACCGGCTCGTGGACCTTGCCGTCGATCTCGCGTGTCAGGACCTGAGGCTGTCCGGCGGTCAGCTCGAAGCCCTCGCGCCGCATCGTCTCCAGCAGGACGACCAGCTGCAGCTCACCGCGACCCTGTACCTCCCAGGCATCCGGCCGTTCGGCGTCGTAAACCCGCAGCGACACGTTGCCCACCAGCTCCGTGTCAAGCCGGTCGCGGACCTGACGTGCCGTCAGCTTGCTCCCCTCGAGGCCGGCCAGTGGTGACGTGTTGATCCCCATCAGCATCGAGAGCGAGGGCTCGTCGACTGTGATCGCCGGCAAGGGGCGGGGATCGTCCCGGTCGGCCAGCGTGTCTCCGATGGTCACATCCGGGAGCCCGGCAACGGCGATGATCTCGCCCGGCCCGGCTTCCTCGACAGAGACCCGTTCCAGCGCCTCGGTGACATAGAGCTCGGTGACCGTTGCGCGTTCGATTGTGCCGCTGGATCGGCACCAGGCGATCTGCTGGCCGGGCCGGATGATGCCGTTGTGTACCCGGCAGAG
Organism: Solirubrobacterales bacterium; assembly: GCA_049684635.1. GTDB lineage: Bacteria > Actinomycetota > Thermoleophilia > Solirubrobacterales > 70-9 > VRUE01. Next base: position 3,638 of record JBAVGD010000334.1, read on the forward strand.
CGCAAGGCGGCCGACGTAGGGCGAGGCGGCAAGGTTGGTGACGTGGGCCTGCAGCGGATGGTCGGGCTCGTATGTCGGTGGCGGGATTCGCTCGAGCATCAGGTCGAGCAGGGGGGAGAGGTTGGTTCCCTCGACTCTCTCCTCAAGGGACGCCCAGCCGGCTTTGGCGTTGGTATAGACGATCGGGAAGTCGATCTGATCGGAGTCCGCGTCGAGGTCGAGGAAGAGCTCGTAGACCTCGTCCACCACCTCGGCGATCCTGGCGTCGGGCCGGTCGACCTTGTTGACGACGAGGATCACCTCCAGCTTCGCCTCGAGCGCCTTGCGCAGGACGAAGCGGGTCTGGGGCAGGGGGCCCTCGGAGGCGTCAACCAGCAGCAGCACGCCGTGGACCATGGTCAGGCCGCGCTCGACCTCGCCGCCGAAGTCGGCGTGGCCCGGTGTGTCGATGATGTTGAGCTTGACGCCCTTGTAACGGACCGCGGCGTTCTTGGCGAGGATCGTGATCCCCTTCTCGCGCTCGAGATCCATCGAGTCCATCACCCGCACGGCCACGTCCTGCCCTTTGCGGAAGGCGCCGGTCTGCCACAGCATCGCGTCAACGAGGGTCGTCTTGCCGTGGTCGACATGGGCGATGATCGCCACGTTGCGAAGGTCGTCTCGAGTGGCCATTCTGCGGGGAGGTTAGGGGTCGAAAAAAGAGGCCCGCCGGAGGCGGGCCTCTTTCAAGCTAAGAGCAACGGACGGCTACGACGTTTCCTGAACGCTCGCCGCGGCCGGGCCTTTGGGCCCTTCCTCGGACTCGTAGCTCACCTTGGCGCCCTCGCTCAGGGACTTAAAGCCCTCACCCACGATCGCGCTGTGATGAACGAAGACGTCCTTCGAGCCGTCGTCGGGCGTGATGAACCCGTAGCCCTTGTCGTCGCTGAACCACTTGACTGTTCCTGTCGGCATGCATTGCCTCCACTTCAATGTGCTGCGAACGCGGAGGATGCGGTGAAGCAACGACGCGAGCGCTAGACACGGCTTTGCCGGTTGAATCCGGCCCAAGGCTGGGCACCGTAGCAGGACCGGGCCTTGGCCGTGCTTGGAGGGGCGACTGCGCTCGTTAAAGGCCCGGGTAACGCTGTCGATACCTTGGTGAGTGATGCCGCCCGGGAAAACGTTGCGCGCCCGCGCGGGGATGCTGTCGATCGCAGTGGTGATCCTTGCGTGCTCGCCGATGCCTGCCTTCGCGTTTGCGGCCTCGAGCAGTCCGCGCGGCGGCACCCTTTCGCCGCGACTCGCCGCGCTGGCGAAGCCATCGGTGCTCTCACTGCCGCCGTTCAGGCAGGCGAGGGTGCTGAGCCTGGCTCGCAGCGGCCCCGGCAGCCTGTTGCGCAAGGGCAGCCGTGTCGTCGCGGATGTGCGCTTCGAGCATGGAGCAGCCGCTGGGGTCCCCGGCCTGCGCGAGGCGGGGGCCGAGATCCTTAACGTGAGCAGCCGCTACCAGACGGTCACTGTGGCTGCGAAGCCCGCCGACCTGCGCGCTATTGCCGGCGTCGTCCGCGTTGCCGGAGTTACCGAGGTGCTCGCGCCGCTGGTCTTCGCCGGCGCCGGCTGTCCATCGGGTGTCGCCGTCTCCGCCGGTGACGGCCAGTTGCAGGCCGCGGAAGCGCGCCGAGCCTTCAATGTCGACGGTAGCGGGGTCACCGTCGGCATTCTCTCCGACTCGTTCGACCAGGCAGCGCTGGCGGCCGACGGTAGCGGGCCCGTGGCGACCCATGCCGCGGAAGACGTCACCAGCGGCGATTTGCCTGGCAGTGGCAATCCCTGCGGGCAGACAACGCCTGTCAACGTGCTCGAAAACGACGCTCCCGAATTCGAAAAGGAAGAACCCACGGACGAGGGACGAGGCATGGCTCAGATCGTCCACGACCTCGCACCCGGCGCGAAGCTCGCGTTTGCAAGCGCGATCAACGGCCCGTTTGCGTTTGCAAGCAACATCGAAAGGCTGGCGAGGTCGGCCTCGGAAGGCGGCGCCGGCGCGCAGGTGATCGCTGACGATGTCGCCTACTTCGAAGAGCCCTTCTTCCAGGACGGCCCGATCGCCGTGGCCGTAGACCGCGCGGCCGCCGCCGGGGCCGCCTACTTCTCCGCTGCCGGCAACGACAACTTGATCGATGCAGAAGGCCACGAAATCGCGTCATGGGAAGCGCCTGAATTCCGCAACCCGGGCTCCTGTCCGGCCGGCGTCCCGGTCTACGCCGGCAGATGTGTGGACTTCGGGCCTGGGCCTGCCGACCGAGGCTTCGAGATCACCGTCGAACCCGAAGCAACCGTAGCCGTCGATCTCCAGTGGGCGCAGCCTTGGTTCGGGGTGACCACGGATCTCGATGCATATCTGTTGAACAAAGGTGTCGAGGTGGCCGAAAGCCAGTCTCCGAATACCGACCCCGGGATTCAGGAGCCGGTCGAGATCCTCGGCTGGACGAATCCCAGTAGCACCGAACCGGCCACGGTCGAACTGGCAATCAATCGCTGCGAAGCCGTCTGTGGATCTGCCAGGGCGTTGGCCAATCCGGAGCTGGCTGGGACCACGGGTGGGGACGCCGGCACCCCCCGCCTCAAGTTCGCCCTGCTGGGGAACGGCGGGGGAGTCTCGGAAACCGAGTACCCGACCTCGTCGGGCGGCGACACGGTCGGGCCGACGATCTTCGGCCACTCCGGTGCAAGCAGCGCTGTCAGCGTCGGAGCCGTGCCCTTCTACACCAACTCCGAACCGGAGGAATACTCCTCCCGTGGACCGGTGAAGCACTACTTCGGGGCGGTCGAGGGGGCGTCTCCGGCATTGAAACTGCCGTCAGTCGAAACGCTTTCCAAGCCAGATGTCGCAGCCACCGATTGCGGGGTGACGACGTTCTTCGCCCGATTCGGAAGCTTCTTCGGGGGAGAAGCACCGGGCTGGCACTTCTGCGGGACGTCCGCTGCGGCCCCGCATGCCGCGGCCGTCGCCGCCCTGATGCGCCAGGCAAACTCGTCGCTGACCCCGGACCAGATTCGATCCGGGTTGATTGCCACCGCCAGGCCGGTTGGAACCTTCGGCGCGGACGCCGTCGGTGCCGGTCTCGTCGACGCTTTCCCGGCGTTGGCCGCAACGGCGCGACCGCCGGCCATCACGATCACCCAACGCCCGGCGGCGGTCAGCAAGGACCGCAGCCCCAGCATCGGATTCACGGCAAACCGGCCGGTTTCATTTGCCTGCTCGCTCGATGGCCGACCGCTTGAAGCCTGCGCGTCTCCCTTTGTGCCGTCGTCACCGCTTGCCGATGGCCAGCATGGGTTTGCGGTGCGCGGGGTTGACGCGGCCGGACTCAGCGGCACGAGCGAAACCGTGCTCTTCACGGTCGACACAAAACCCCCCAATACCTTCTTCCGCAAGCATCCCCGCAAGGTGATCCGGACTCGTCATCGCAGGGCCCGGGCGGTGTTTCGAGTTGCTTCCAACGAGAAGGGCGTCAGGTTCGTCTGCCGGGTGGATGGTGGGTTGCTGCGGTTCTGCTCGGCACGGTTCGTGCGGCGCTTCGGGGAGGGAGCTCACATCGTTCGGGTCATGGCGCAGGATCAGGCCGGCAACGTCGATCGCACCCCCGCGGTCTTTCGCTTTCGCGTAAAGCGGATCCACTGAGCCGGCAACTAGATGATTGATTCCACGCCCTCAGGCGACATAGTCGACCAGGGCGCGGCTCGGACGCCCGAGCCTATGGT
>JBAVGD010000335.1:0-4613 GCA_049684635.1 Solirubrobacterales bacterium
AGTCCTCACCGGCCGAGAAGGTCAACATCAAGCCCCAGGTCGACGAATGGCGCTTCCCCGACGGCCACTCGATCATCCTCCTCTCCGAGGGCCGCCTGCTCAACCTCGGCAACGCGACCGGGCATCCGAGCTTCGTGATGTCGAACTCGTTCACCAACCAGGTGATCGCGCAGGTCGAGCTCTACGGCCAGCCCGACGGGTTCATGGCCAAGCAGGTCACCGTGCTGCCCAAGCACCTCGACGAGAAGGTCGCGCGGCTGCACCTCGCGGCGCTCGGCGTCAGCCTCACCGAGCTCTCCGGGGAGCAGGCCGCCTACCTCGGCATCCCGGTCGAGGGCCCTTACAAGCCCGATCACTACCGCTACTGAAATAGCCGCCGCCTCCTCTGCTCTCGCGAATGTCGAAAAAGGTGGATATGGAGGGGCATTCGCTTCCGCGTCCGGGGGCGGCGGGCAGCGCATGAAGGCGATGGTTCTGGCCGCCGGGTTGGGGACGCGGCTGCGGCCGATCACCTACGGGATGCCGAAGCCGATGGTGCCGGTCGTGAACCGACCGGTGATGGAGCACATCCTGCGGCTACTCCGTCGCCACGGGTTCAACCAGGCGATCGCGAACCTCCACTGGTTCCCGGAGGTGATCGAAGGCTACTTCGGAGATGGCTCACGGTTGGGGATCGATCTGGTCTACAGCCCCGAGGAGGAACTACTGGGAACAGCCGGCGGGGTCCGCAACGCCGCCGGCTTTCTCGGCGATTCGTTTCTGGTCGTCGCCGGCGACGCCTTGACGGACATCGACTTCACCGCGATGCGCGAATTCCACGAATCCCACGACGGCGTCGCGACCGTTGCCGCCAAGCGGGTTGCCGACATCGATCAGTACGGGGTCGTGATCACTGGCGAGGACGGGCGGATCCAGGGCTTTCAGGAGAAGCCCGATCCAGGCGAAGCGCTCTCCGACCTCGCAAACACCTGCATCTACATGTTCCGCTCAGAGGCCTTCGACTTCTTTCCGGCGCCCGGAACCAGCAAGGCGGCAGTTCCCGACGATCCGCCGGCGTTCGCCGACTGGGCGCTGGACGTTTTTCCGGTGATGCTGGAGAACGACATCCCGTTTTACGTCCACGAGATCGACGCCTACTGGAACGACATCGGCAATCTGGACGAGCTGCGGCAGGGCAATCTCGATGCGCTGTACGGCGAGGTCGAAGTCGATCTGGGGGCGCCGGAGGTCGAGGACGGCATTCGGACCGCGAGCTCGCTCGATGGCGCCGAGATCACCCCGCCGGTCCTGATCGGCAGTGACGTGGAGCTTGGCGAGGGCGTACGGATCGACGGCCCGGCGATTCTTGGCGATGGCTGCCGACTCGGGGCCGGCGCCTGCGTTCGCGAGGCGATCCTGCTCGAACGAACCGAATTGCCCCCCGGGGCGATCCTGGTGGGTGGTTTGGCCGGTGTTCGCGGCGACAGCCTGACGGCGTCTTGACTCATCCTCGCGGCGCGTTTCGTCACGAAGGTTGGATCGAATCCTGACATTGGGCGCGCCACCGGTGCGCCGGCGGCGCGCACGATCGGGCAATGCGGTTGCTGCATGCTCTCGCCTCGGGATTGGTACCGCCTAGGTGCGCCGCCTGCGGACGTCCCTGCCAGGCACAGGCGGTCCTCTGCAGGTCCTGCGAGCGGCGCCTTGGGGGTGCTGTACCGATTACGGGACGCGGGCCCGCCGGAGTCGATCGCGCCTGGTCTTCCGCGCCGCATGAGGACGTCGCTCGCGGGCTCGTGAGCGCGCTGAAGTTCCGCCGCCTCCTGCCGGTTGCGGGACTGATGGCCGATCGAATCCAATGGTTGGCCCCGAGTGAGGCGCTTTGCGGCACGATCGTCCCGGTCCCGCCCGCCCGGCTGCGTTCGTTTCAACGTGGTTTCGATCCCACCGGCGTGCTCGCGGCGGCGCTTGCCGAGCGCCTCGATGCGCAATTGCAGCTGTGTCTGGTCCGTCGTGGGACCGGCCGCCAGGTAGGAAAGCGCCGCGCCGAGCGGCTCGGCCATCCGCCCGAGATCCGCGCCACCGGCGACGTCCCCCGCAGCGTTCTCCTCGTTGACGACGTCCTCACAACCGGGGCCACCCTCTCCGCCTGCGCCCAAGCCCTCCGCTCCGCCGGGGCCATCCAAATCGGCGCGGTGACCTTCACGCGACGCCTCTGAGCCGCGGCAGCGAGGACCGTGGGGCACCCATCCTCACTCAACCTTTTCGATGGGCGGGAGCGGCTGTCCGCGGTCGGGCTGACGAAAAGGTACAAGCCGTTCGGACGGGTGCCCCACGGTCCTCGCTGTTCGCCCCAAGCTTCTTGCTGTTCGTCCCTCAGCGGCGTACGATCGAAGGACGGCATCAACGTGACCAGAAGGAGGCTCTTCATGCGGATCGAGGTTCGAGGTCGCAACATCGAGGTCACTGACGAGCTTCGGGACCAGATCGCGAAGCGCTTTCGCCGGGTTGGGAAGCAGGTCTCGGCTCTGGCGACGCTGGACGTCGAGCTTTCGGAGGAGCGCAACCCATCGATCGCCGATCGCCATGTGGCCGAGGCGACGCTCCGGCTGAAAGGCGTGACGCTGCGGGCCCGCGAGGCCTCGCCGGAGATGTCGCACGCGATCCACGAGCTCGCCGAGGACATGCGCCGCCAGGTGAAGAGGCATCGCGAACTCCGGCGCAAGCGCCGCCAGACCCGGCGAGTGCTGGGCCGCACGCGGGACCGCACCGCCGAGTCCTGAGGTCTAACGCCGGCCTCTGTCGCGCCATCGCTACCCTTGGGCCATGGCCACCGCCCGGGACATGGTTACGCGCGCGCTGCGCGCGGGAGAGGGACGCAAATTCAAGGCGTACGAGAAGCGTGCGGCGCAGATCAACGACATCGAGCCCGAGATGGAGCTGCTCAGCGACGAGGAGCTTCGCGCGGAGGCCGATGTCCTGCGCACCCGCGCGCGCGACGGCGAGTCGCTTGACGATCTGCTGCCGGAGGCCTTCGCCCTAGCCCGCGAGTCAGCGCGTCGCAGCCTTGGCCAGCGCCACTTCGACGTCCAGCTGATCGGTGGCATGGTGCTGCATGACGGCGCGATCGCCGAGATGAAGACCGGCGAGGGCAAGACGCTGACGGCGACGCTTGCGGTGTTCCTCAACACGCTCGCCGGCGACAGCGTCCACGTGGTCACGGTCAACGATTACCTGGCCCGCCGCGACGCGGAATGGATGAAACCTGTCTACGACGCGCTCGGCGTCACCGTCGCCTGGATCCAGAGTCCCGACGACCATGAGGACCGCAAGCAGAAATACGCCTGCGACGTCGTTTACGGCACCAACTCCGAGTTTGGCTTTGACTACCTGCGGGACAACATGTCCGAAGCGCTCGAGCACTGCGTCCAGCGCGACCACCGCTTCGGGATCGTCGACGAGGTGGACAACATCCTGATCGACGAGGCACGGACGCCGTTGATCATCTCCGGGGCGCCCGAACAGGCGGCGCAGATTTACTACCAGTTCGCCCGCCTGGCGCGGCAGATGGAGGGCGTGCCCGCCAAAGACCGGCTCAAATCGCTGGGCGAATCGAAAGACACCTCGGATGCCGATTACGACTACGAATACGACGAGAAGCACAAGACGGTTGCGCCGACTGAGCGAGGTGTGAAGCGAGCCGAGGACTTCATCGGCGTCGACAACCTCTATCTGAGCGAGCATGGCAGCCTCGTCAACCACCTCGTGCAGGCGCTGAAGGCGGAGTCCCTCTACAAGGTGGACAAGGACTACGCGGTTGTCGACGGCGAGGTTCTGATCATCGACGAGTTCACCGGTCGCATTCTCGAGGGCCGCCGCTGGTCGGAGGGACTCCATCAGGCGGTTGAGGCGAAGGAGGGCGTGGCGATCGGAGAGGAGAACCAGACCCTCGCCACGATCACGCTGCAGAACTACTTCCGGCTCTACGACAAGCTCTCCGGCATGACCGGCACGGCGCTCACCGAGGCCACCGAGTTCATGAAGATCTACAAGATGCCGGTGGTCGAGATCCCGACCAACCGGGCGATGGTGCGGCTCGACCACAACGACCAGGTCTTCAAAACCAAGCAGGGCAAGTGGGATGCCGTGATGGACGAGATAGTCGCCCGCCACGAGCGCGGACAGCCGATCCTCGTCGGAACCGTTTCGGTTGAGGTCTCGGAGATGATTGCGGACCAGTTGAAGCGCAACGGCATCGAGCACGCCGTTCTCAATGCCAAGCCCGAGCACGCCCAGCGAGAGGGTGAGATCATCGCTCAAGCGGGTCGCCGAGGCGCGGTGATGATCGCCACCAACATGGCCGGCCGTGGGGTCGACATCAAGCTCGGCGGCGACCCGGAGCATCTGGCAGAGAGGGAGCTGAAGCAGAGAGGCATCACCCCGGCCGACGACGGTTACGAGGAGGCGCTGGAGGCGGCGATCGTTGAGCTGGGGCCGCAATGCGCAGCCGAGGCCGAAGAGGTGCGCGAGCTTGGCGGCCTCTACATCTGCGGCACCGAGCGCCACGAATCGCGCCGCATCGACAACCAGCTGCGCGGCCGCTCCGGCCGTCAGGGGGATCCCGGGGAGAGCCG
>JBAVGD010000336.1:0-6453 GCA_049684635.1 Solirubrobacterales bacterium
CAGATGACCCAGATGCCGCAGATGGTCGCCCTCTACAACGGGGTCGGCGGCGGCGCGGTCGCGCTGATCGCCTGGTCGGAGATCCGCCATGGAATCTCCAGCGGAGGCGAGATCCCGCTTGAAGAGCTGATTCCGGTTCTGTTTGCCGCCGTTGTCGGCTCGGTCTCTTTCTGGGGCTCGAACATCGCCTTTGGCAAGCTCCAGGAAGTGATCCCGACCCGGCCGATGGCGATACCGGGCCAGCAGGTCATAAACGGGTTGCTGCTGATCGGCATCGTGGCCGCCTGTGTCGACATCGCCGCCAATAACGGCGATCCGTCGCAGGCGATCTTCATCGGCATCCTCATCGCAGCTGCGATCCTCGGCAACCTGGTGGTGCTGCCGATCGGCGGCGCCGACATGCCGGTCGTGATCTCGCTCCTCAACGCCTTTACGGGTCTCTCGGCCGCAGCGGCGGGCTTCGCGCTCCACAACGTGGCGCTGATCGTTGCCGGCACCCTGGTCGGCTCCTCGGGAACGATCCTGACGATGGAGATGGCGACAGCGATGAACCGCTCGGTCGGCAACGTCCTCTTCGCCGGCTTCGGGGGCGCGCCCGCAGGGGGGGGCGGCACCGCCGAGGCACGGCCGGTCACCTCCATCGGCGCCCAGGACGCGGCCATCAAGCTTGCCTACGCGGACAGCGTCGTCATCGTCCCCGGCTATGGCCTCGCCGTCGCCCAGGCGCAGCATGCGATCAAAGAGGTCGCCGACGAGCTGGAGAAGCGAGGCGTCACCGTCAACTACGCGATCCATCCTGTCGCGGGCCGGATGCCGGGCCATATGAATGTCCTGCTTGCCGAGGCCGACGTCCCGTACGAGCAGCTGAAGGAGATGGACGAGATCAACTCCGAGCTGCCGCGCACCGACGTGGCGGTCGTCGTCGGGGCCAATGACGTCACGAACCCCGCGGCCAAGAATGACCCCAACAGCCCCATCGCCGGCATGCCGATCATCGAAGTCGACCAGGCCCAGCAGGTGATCGTGATCAAGCGCTCCCTCAGCCCCGGCTTCGCCGGCATCGACAACGATCTCTTCTACGAGCCGAACACCTCGATGCTCTTCGCGGACGCCAAAGCCGCCGCCGCGGAAATCGCCGCCGAGATCCAGAACCTCTAACCGCCCCGGTCCCGCACCGCCTCCCCGGGCGAGCCGCCTCTGCAAAGCGCCTGGGCTCCGGCGCCGAACCTCTCCCAAACGCCGCGATTCCTGCCGGCCCCCCGGGGGAGAAACCGGGACGTCGTGCAGCTTGAACACAACATGTGTGGTCTATCTGCACCACGTCCGGCATCGGGGGGGCGAAAGGGCCGCACGGAACGCGAAAGGGAGATCGCGGCGCTGGCCACCCGCCAGCATGGGGTGATAGCCCGGCGGCAGCTACTTGCCGCGGGTCTCACCCGTGGGGCCATTCAAGGCCGGATAGAGAACGGCCGCCTCCACCTGCTCCATAAGGGTGTCTACACCGTTGGCCACCGAAGGCTGACCATGCGAAGCCACTGGCTGGCGGCCGTACTTGCATGCGGTGACGGTGCGCTGCTGAGCCACCGCAGTGCCGCCGCCCTTTGGGGACTGATTCGCGCCCGCCCGCCGATCGAAGTCCTGTCCAACAGCGGCCGAAGTAAAGACGGCATGGTCGTCCATAGGGGCCGGATAGACCCAGGCGACCGTGCCGTAGTAGACGGAATCCCGGTCACCTCCGTTGCTCGCACCCTCTTCGACCTGGCCGAGGTCGTCGACCAGCAGACCCACGAGCGCGCCTTTGAGGAGGCGGACAGGTTGCGCCTGCTCGAGATCCGCGCGGTCGAGGACGTCTGTTCCCGTAACCCCGGGCGCCGCGCCCTGCGGCCAATGCAGCGTCTGATCGCGGCTGCCCGGGAGCCGGTGACGACCCGCTCGCCACTGGAGGACCGCTTCGTCGTGTTCTGTGAGAAACAGGGCTTGCCCCGACCGGTTACCAACGCCACGATTGCAGGCCTCGAGGTCGACGCCCTCTGGCCCCATGAGAAGCTGATCGTTGAGCTGGACGGCTTTACCTTCCACAACCACCGGGCCGCCTTCGAGCGGGATCGAGCTCGCGATGCGGTGCTTCAAGCCGCTGGCTACCGCGTCATCCGGATCACTCATCGACGCCTCGACCGTGAACCGTCGTTGCTCGTCGGCCAGATCCGGCATCTCCTGTCGGCAGAATGATCTGACCTCTGCCGGGCAGCGTTAGACGTGGGATCCACTGTGAGATCAGCACGACCCCATGCGCACCGGCTGCAGGGCGGAGGTTCGCGGTCCCAGCGGGAGGGGGAAAGTCTCGGGGCTGGGGAGGCGAAGAGCGTCTTTTGGCACACAGAACACCCACTTGAAACGGCGTGACTCCTAGCGTGCGGGCGTGGAGTCTGAGCGGGGGCAGTCGACGGTTGAGTGGATTGGGATGCTGCTCGTGGTCGCCCTGCTGCTCACGGCGTTGGGTGCCGCCGGTTTGCGCGTGCCGGGGGCAGCGCTCGCGCAGGCGGTTGCCTCGAGGATTCTGTGCGCGGCCGCCCTGGCGGACTCGTGTGGGGACGAACCGCTTCTGATCGGTGCCTATGGGACCGAAGTCGGCAAGCTCGTGCGCGACCACATGCCGTCGATCTTCTTCGAGCGGGACGCACAGGCGCTGCCGGTCGACTTCCGTCGCTGCCGCAGCACGGCCTGCGGCGACGAGACCGCGCGCGGCAGCATCCGCCGCACCGACCGGGGGCTTCCGGTCACGGCCTTCGTCCACGTCATCGACTGCAGGCCCGACGGGATCGATCGCGCGGAGGCCGCCGGTGCCGACTGCTCGGAATCCCGAGCCGGGCATCTCTACATCCAGTACTGGACCTACTACGCCGACAGCGCCTCTCTACGCGGCTTCCCGGTCCTGGAGGCCGCCGGCTACCACCACGACGACTGGGAGGGAGTGCAGATCCGCATCAGTGCGGACGGTAGCGTTGAGGAGCGGGCCACGTCCCACCATGGCTACAACCACTCCAAGGGCGTCGAGAACTGGGGCTCGGATGCCGGGATTGGCCCGATCCGCGAACTCAGCGAGGCGGTTGGCGCTCGCGAGAGCAACGGCTGGGGCCCCGAGACGCACATGCTGCTCGTCTCCGGTGGCAGCCACGCCGGCAATGTCGACGGCGGCTTCGACGCCGACCGCGGCACGCCGGCCCACGGCGTCCACCTGGTCCCGCTGGAGCCGATGCTCGCCGGCGCCTACCGCTATCGCTTCGCGATCAATCCGCCGTGGCTGAAGCAGGTGTGGTTCGACCCGGAGGCGGAGGGGACAGATTGATCGCCGCCAGCTGAGCGCGGCCCTCGACGTCGAGCTTCTGGTAGACGTGGCGCAGGTGGGTCTCGACCGTCTTCGCGGTGACCGTGAGCGCCTGCGCGATCTCGCGATTGGTCATGCCGTCGGCGGCCATCCGGGCAACCCGCAGCTCGCTGGGGGTAAGCGACTCGACCCCCGTCAAGACGGCCTTGCGAGGTCGCGCCCCGGTCGCCGCGAGCTCTGTGCGGGCCTGCTCCTCCAAGGGGATGGCGCCGCAGCGATGCGCCAGGTCAAGCCCCTCGCGCAGCGGCTCGCGAGCCTCCCTGCGGCAATTCGCGCGGCGCAGCGCGGCGCCGAGCTCAACCAGTGCGTGCGCGTACTGCAGGCGTGCTCTCGTACCGGCGAGGATCTCCGCCGCCTGGCGCAGCAGCGCAATGCCCTCCGCGCCATCGGTAACGACGCCCTGCACGCGAAGCGCAATCCCGATGCCGCGCGGATTGCCGGCCTCCCGCGCCAGCTCCGTGGCTTCCGCGGCCCGCCGCCGTGCCTCCTCCATGTTGCCGAGCGCGGCTTCGCAAAGGGCGAGTCCGGTGCGCCAGCCAACGACCTCGGGATTGGCCAGGGGAAGGAAGCTCAGCCGCTCGGCCGCGGCAAGGAAGTCGTGCCGCGCCTCGGCCTGCCGGCCCGTCAGTAGCCGCAGTTCGCCCCGGGCACAGAGCAGAAGCGCCCCCGGGAGGCCGCTTGACAACTCCCGTTCGCGCCAAACCTTGTCAAGCAGATCCTCTGCCCCGGCAAAGTCACCGCGAGCCACCAGCGTCCTCACGGCGCCGCCCAGCCAACTCGAAAGCGCGACTGAAAAGCCGAACTGCATCGAAATGCGAATGGCGGTGTCCGCGTCTGCCTGGGCATCGTGAAGTTCTCCATCGCAGAGGTGGCAATAGCAGCGAATGCCATGGCTGCCGGAGATTCCCAGCAGGCTGCCGCGCCGCGTCACCGTTTCGATCACCGTCTCGAAGAGATCTCCGAGCACGTCACCGCGGTCGGTGAGGGCCATGGTTACCAGCGCCCCCGCCGGGGCCATGCCCACCAGCGTGTCGGCTTCGACCGTATCCCGGCTGGGAATCGTCCGTTCGGTCATCTCGCGTGCTCCTCTGGACGAACCCAGACCGAACGCGTAGAGCAGGGCAGCCATCTGGACGATCAGACGGCCCTCGGTGGAGCCGACGTCGAACGTCTCGTCAGGCTTCGGCAGGGCATTCTCGGGCACGCGCTCGTATCCCCAGAGGATGATGAGGAGCAGGGACCCGCGGACGCCGGCGGCAAGATCGCTGAGGCGATCCGGTATCTCCGCAAGCGATTCCTCCAGCATCGCGGCCGCCTCGGCACTGCGCCTGCGCACCGCGAAGGAGAGGGTGAGCTCGATCGCAATTTCGGCTCGCTCCGTGGGGTCGTCCAGGGCGGACCGCACCGTGCGTAGGATCTCGATCCCGTCGGCGTCGTTCGCTCGCAGGAGGGCCACCCCGAGCTCACGACTCGTCATCGGCCGCTCCGCTCTGGGGGGCGGCTCTCGCAGCGCTCGGCGCAGGTAGCGGACAGCAGCATCGGGAGCAGCCCGATCCAACGCCGCCCGGGCCGCCGCGCGCAGTTCCTCGGTCACCCACTCGTCGTCGTTGGGCTCCGCCAGCAGCAGATGAGCCGCGACGGTGTCGACGGCAGCGTCGTCCTCGGAAAGCAGGCGCGCGGCGCGGGCATGGAGCATCGCCCGCTGTGGCTCGGAGATATCGCTGAGGACCGCGGCCCTGATCAGCGGGTGGATATACGCCAGAGGGCTGGAGTCGGATAGCAGGCGCGCCGCGACCAGCTTCTCCGATGCGTCGGCAACCGAGTCCGTCGATAGGCCGGCCAGCGCCGCGATCAGACGGATTTCGGCATTTGGCTCGAGGATGGCGACTGCCCGGGCGACCTCCACCGCCGGCTGTCCCAACCGCCCCAGGCGAGTGAGGATCGAGCCCGAGACATCGGCCGCGGCAACCTGCGTCAACCGCTCGGCGTTTTCATCGGTCGGCTCGAGGCCCTCTGAGCCGAGCGCACGAAGCAACTCGACGAGCAGGAACGGATTGCCGGCAGCTGCTCGACAGCACGTTTCCGCAAAACGATTGGAGGGCCGGCGGCCGGTCTCACCCGCGACCAGTGTCGCGGCCGCCTCGTCAGAGAGTGGGCGGGGGGTGATCGTGCGGCCCGCCGGCTCCCGGCGAAGCTCGTCGAGCAGACCGACATGCGTGCCCGGCTCTCCCGTCCTCACGGTGAGCGCAAGCGCTACCGGCAACTCCTCGAGACGGCGGCCTATATAGACAAGGGCGCGAAGCGACGCCAGGTCCGCCCACTGGGCGTCGTCCACAAAGAGGGCGAGGGGAGCCGCGGCCGCCAGGTTCGCGACGAGCCAGTAGAGGCCATGCTGGACCGCCAGGGGGTCGCCGGTCTCTCCCGCCGCAGCGTTCGCTTCGAAGACCGGCGCCGCAAGGGCCGCGTTACCGGTCAGCAGCTCGGAACGGCGAGGCTCATCGCTGAGGAGCGGCTCGAAGAGCTGCCGTACGACCCCGTAAGGGAAGTCGCGCTCGTACTCCCCGCCGCGGGCGCGCAGGACCAGCATCTCTCGTTCGGCCGCCAGCCGGACGGTGGCCTCGAGCAGGCTCGTCTTTCCAGCACCCGCTTCGCCCTCGATCGTCAATGGCCCGCCGCCGCCGCCGCAGGCCGCTCCCAGGAGCTCCTCGATGGTGGCGAGCTCGTCCTCCCTCTCAAGCAGTGCGGTCATTGCCGGCATCTTGCCCCGGCTCCGATGGTACGTCTCCTGCTCGCTTCAGCCAACCAGGACGGCGCTCTCGACTCCCGGCGTGACGAGCAGGGTAAGCGTCACCGCCAGAGCCCACGGCGCCTCGGCCGATCCGGATCCAGCCTCCTCGATCAGCTCCGCCAGGATTGACTCCGAGCCGGGTTGGACCGCCGAGCCGTCGGCACCGACCCCGGCGCGAGCCAGTTCCAGCATCGTCGACGGGTCGCCGCCCCCGAGCATGCAGCCGCCGGCCGCCGCGACCAGTGTGGCGAGCCTTGCCTCGGTCGGTGAGGGCAACCTC